>NZ_JAQMYQ010000047.1:0-44253 GCF_028369275.1 Mitsuaria sp. RG | reverse complement strand
GACTTTTTGATCCTTCAAAAAGTTACCCGCCGTAAGGGCGGAAAGGTGAATAAGCGTCGACATCACAAATGAATGCGCATACAACCCTCAAAACAACCAGTTAACCAATCAAAACAAAATCACCGAGCTTCCATGTGAGCAATCATCAACTGCACACTCTCATTCCCCCGAAACTCATTCACATCCAGCTTGTAAGCCAACTCCACCCACCGCACAGTAGGATTCGGCCAAACCTCCCGATCAACCCCAAAGGCAATCCCATCCAACCGCACCACCCCACACTCGCTCTTGAGCACCACTTTCAGATGCCGCTCCCCGACCACCCGCTGTTCGACCAGCTGAAATACCCCATGGAACAACGGCTCGGGAAAATGCTGCCCCCACGGCCCGGCATTGCGTAATGCCCGCGCCAGGTCCAGGTGAAACTCCTCGACCGCCAGGGTGCCATCGGACAACAGCCGACCGGTCAGGTCATCCTCACGCAGTTGCCGCCGCACCTCTTCATCGAACGCCTCGGCAAACGCCGGGAAGTGCTCGGCCGGCAGCGACAACCCCGCCGCCATCGCATGCCCGCCAAACTTGCTGATCAAAGCCGGATGCCGCGCCGCCACGGCATCCAGCGCATCGCGGATATGAAACCCCGCTACCGAACGCGCCGACCCCTTGAGCATCCCCTCCCCCGCATCAGCGAAAGCAATGGTCGGACGGTGGTAACGCTCCTTCAACCGTGAGGCGAGGATACCGATCACCCCCTGGTGCCAGTCGGCGTCGAACAGGCACAGGCCATAGGGCATGGACTCGACCGGCAGGTCCTTGAGCTGGGCCAGCGCCTCACGCTGCATGCCCTGCTCGATGGACTTGCGATCCTGGTTCAGGCCATCGAGCTGCTGGGCCATGTCCAGCGCCAGCGCCGCGTCATCGCACAACAGGCACTCGATGCCCAGGCTCATGTCGTCCAGACGCCCGGCGGCATTGAGCCGAGGGCCGAGGATGAAGCCCAGGTCGGTGGAGGTGATGCGTCGATGATCGCGCCGCGCCACCTCGAGGATGGCCTTGAGCCCGGGGCGGGCGCGGCCGGCGCGGATGCGCTCCAGCCCCTGGTGCACCAGGATGCGGTTGTTGGCATCCAGCGGCACCACGTCGGCGACGCTGCCCAGCGCCACCAGGTCGAGCAGCTCGCCGATGTTCGGCTGCGGCTGCGTCTCGTAGCGTCCCAGGCTGCGCAGGCGCGCGCGCAGGGCCATCAGCACGTAGAAGATCACCCCCACGCCGGCCAGGGACTTGCTCGGGAACCCGCAGCCCGGCTGGTTCGGGTTGACGATGGCATCGGCGGCGGGCAACTGTTCGCCAGGCAAGTGGTGGTCGGTGACCAGCACCTTGAGTCCGGCAGCCTTGGCCGCTGCGACGCCGTCGACGCTGGAGATACCGTTGTCCACGGTGATCAGCAACTGCGGCTGGCGCTGCAGGGCGACCTCGACAATCTCCGGGGTCAGGCCATAGCCATACTCGAAGCGATTGGGCACAAGGTAGTCGACATGCGCCGCGCCCAGCAGGCGCAGACCAAGCACACCGACAGTACTGGCGGTGGCGCCGTCGGCGTCGAAGTCGCCGACGATGAGAATGCGCTGGCGCTGGTCGAGCGCCTCGACCAGCAGGTCCACCGCCACTTCGATGCCCTTGAGCTGCTGGAACGGCAGCAGGCGCGCCAGGCTCTTGTCCAGTTCAGCCTCGGACTGCACGCCACGGGCGGCGTACAGGCGGGTCAACAGGGGTGGCAGGTTGCCCAGCAATGGCAGGGGCGACGGCAGGGGACGAGGTTCGATACGCATGGGGTCTTCGATAATCCAGTGTGAATCGGGTCAGCCGCGCTCGCCGAGCAGCCACTCCAGTTGCACTTCGTGCTGGCCACGGTCGTCGGTGACGAATACGGTACCTTCGCTGATCATCACGTCCCACTTGATGGCACGGGGCATATCGGTGGCCAGGGTTTCCAGCACTTCTTGCGGCACGGCGGCGACGTTCAGGTTCTTCAGCCCCTTCACCGCGCCCAGCACCTTGGTCGTCCAGACCCGCAGGCTGCCATAGGCCAGCAGGCTGGTGCGCTCGGTACGACGCGAGCACCAGGTCAAGCGATCGGCATCGGGCTGGCCAACCTCGATCCAATGCAGGATGCGGTCATCCAGGCTCTTTTCCCACACCGCCGCTTCATCGACATCCGACAGGCCCCGGCCGAAGGACAGGTTTTCGTTGTACCAGAGGGCATAGGCCAGCAGGCGCACGGCCATCCGCTCTTCGGTTTCCGAAGGGTGGCGGGCGATCGTCTGCTTGACGCTCTCGTACACGCCGCGGTCGAGGTCGGTCAGATTCAGTTCGAACTTGTAGGTGGTGGACGGCTGGGCCATGGGCGCTGGGCTTCTTGCGGGGGAAAAGTCGCACAGTCTAACCGATCCAGGCCATCTGCGCCGGATCAGACAACGCCGATATACCTGCCACCGCCGAGCTGTGATACAACCTGCGCTCACGCCCAGCCGCCACGGATGCCCCATGCCTACGCCCAGCAAACCCCTCGCCGGCCTGAAAGTCATCGAGCTCGGCACCCTGATCGCCGGCCCGTTTGCCTCGCGGATCTGCGCCGAGTTCGGCGCCGAGGTGATCAAGGTCGAATCCCCCGATGGCGGCGACCCGCTGCGCAAGTGGCGCAAGCTCTATGAAGGCACGTCGCTGTGGTGGTTCGTCCAGGCGCGAAACAAGCAGTCGCTGACCCTCAACCTCAAGCACCCGGAAGGCCGCGACGTGCTCAAGCGCCTGCTGGCCGACGCCGACATCCTCATCGAGAATTTCCGCCCCGGCGTGCTGGAGAAACTGGGGCTGGGCTGGGACGTGCTCCACGCCCTCAACCCGCGCCTGGTCATGGTGCGCCTGTCAGGCTTTGGTCAGACCGGGCCGATGAAGGACCAACCTGGCTTCGGCGCGGTCGGCGAGTCCATGGGCGGACTGCGCTATATCACCGGTTTCGAGGACCGTCCGCCGGTACGCACCGGGATCTCCATCGGCGACTCCATTGCCGCCCTGTGGGGCGTGATCGGCGCACTGATGGCCCTGCGTCACCGCGAGGTCAACGGTGGCGCGGGCCAGGTGGTGGACGTGGCACTGTATGAAGCGATCTTCGCCATGATGGAGAGCATGGTCCCGGAGTTCGACGTGTTCGGGTTCATCCGCGAACGCACCGGCAACATCATGCCGGGCATCACCCCCTCCTCCATCCACACCACCGCCGATGGCCGTCACGTGCAGATCGGCGCCAATGGCGACGCGATCTTCAAGCGTTTCATGCAGGCCATTGGCCGCGACGACCTGGCCAACGATGCGACCCTGGCCACCAACGACGGCCGCGATGCGCGCCGCGACGAGCTGTACGGGGTCATCGACCGCTGGGCCAACAGCCTGCCACTGGCCGAGGTAATGCAGGCGCTGAACGATGCCGAGGTGCCGGCCAGCCGGATCTACTCCGCCGAGGACATGCTGGGCGATCCGCAGTTCCTCGCCCGCGAGATGTTCCTCCAGGCCCGGCTGCCGGACGGCAAGCCATTCAAGATGCCGGGCATCGTGCCCAAGTTGTCCGACACACCGGGCTCCGCCGAGTGGGTCGGCCCCGCCCTGGGCGAACACACGGCCACGGTGCTGGCCAGCCTGGGCTACGACGCAACCACCATAGCCCGCCTGCGCGCGGCCGGTACGGTCTGACCCAGGCCCCATGCGTATCCGCCATCTGCCCATCGTGCTCTGCCTGTTGCTGACCGCACTCGCGGGGCAGGCGGTCGAGGCCAGGGAGCGCCTGCTATGGCTGGTGCGCGACCTGCCGCCGTTCACCATCTTCGAAGGGCCGGCCAAGGGCCAGGGGGTGATCGACCAGCTGTTGCCGATGCTGATCGCCCGGATGCCCGAGTACGACCACAGCATCGTCCGGGTCAACCGGGCCCGGGGTATCCAGATGCTCCAGGAGCCCAGTTTCACCTGCGACCCGACCCTGCTGTGGACCCCCGACCGCGCCAGATACGTGCATTTCTCCCAACCATCGCTCGGCGTACTGAGCAGTGGCCTGATCGTACGCAAGCAAGACCAGGCGCTGCTGGCGCCCTACCTGGAGGGCCAGCAGGTCGACCTGCAGCGCTTGCTGGCCGAGACCCGCCTGAAGCTGGGCATCGTCGCCGAGCGCAGCTACAGCGTGCAGGTCGATGAGGTCCTCAGGCAACTGCCTGATACCGCGTTCAGCCGACACTATGGCAACGATGCCACGGCCAGCCTGCTGCAGATGCAGCAATTGGGGCGCCTGCAACTGGTGCTCGGCTATTGGCCCGAGATGCGTTACCTGATCCAGCAGCAAAATGGCTCGCTGGACGACTACAGTTTCCACCCCATCCTTGGCGTGAACCGTTACCAGTTCCTGCATGTAGGCTGTTCGGATACTCCGCTGGGGCGCGAGGCGATCGCCCATATCGACCAACTGCTGCCGGCATTGCGTCGCGATACCTTGCCCGAGCTCTACGCCCACTGGCTGGACCCTGGGCTGCAGGAGGATTACCTGGAGCAGGCCAGGCACTTCTTCGAGCAGGGTGAACCGTCGCCGCGCTGAAGCGCCCTGAAGTCGATGGCACAGGGGCGTTTTGAAGTCGGGGCAAAAAGAAACCCCGGCCGCTGGGGAGGACGACCGGGGTCAAGCGAAAGCCCTTGGGACTTCCAGTGACAATCTGCACGGTACCGGAGCAAAGCACCATCAGACGGCCCTTGCTGAATCTGATGGGTCTGTCAGGCAAAGGTTCCTTGTATCTGCCGCTGATGTTGCAGGGCGGCGATCACACAGGGCTGCAGGCGGCCTTCGGCGATCTGCAAGTCACGGTGCAGGCCATCGACCAGATCAACCAGCAACTGCTGCTCCGCCAATTGACGAGTGCAGACCCCGCGCTGCAGGATCCGCACCCCGTGCTCGTCATAGAGTGTCAACTGGCGACTGCCAAGGCTGTCGGGCGTACCAAGCTCGGCCTGGTATGGGGAAAGGGCGTCGTTGAGCAGTCTGCAGATTCTTTCCATCCGGATCACTCGCTGGCTAAGGTTCGAGGAAACTGACCATCGGGCCCGACGGAAAGTTCGCCGTGGCCCGTTACCGCGAGCATGCGCGGACAACATGACAGTTTCGATGCGCCCACCCAGCGTCCGATCAGAGGCGCTCCAACACCTGTTCCAGGCCTACCATCGACATCGGCCATGGCAACTCTGCCAGCACATTCAAACCGTACTGGCGGGCCTCGAGCGCCAGATCCATTTCCCCCGCGCCAGCACACCCGACGAACAGCAATCCCCCCGCGCAGGAAGCCTGCACCAGGTACTTGAACAGGCGCCGGGCATAGCCCCTGGGCATGCGCTGGTCGAGCACCAGTACATCCACCGGGCGCTGCCGCGCCGTCGCGGTCGGCACGTCATCGGTGACCCGGACGCTGTAGACGCCCTGGGCATTGAAGGCCTGATGCAGCAGCATCTGGTGGTAGGGCCGAGCCTGGTGGATAAGAACATTGAGCTGACGCATGAGCTTCCCCCGGAACAGTGTGGCGTGTAGGTTGGAGCGACCACTTTAGTAGGGGTATGTATCGAACTACATGGGAAAAGTCTGAAAGATCCAAACCCTGTGTCGTGGACATGAAAAAGCCCGTCTAGGACGGGCTTTTTCGCGTAGTGCTCGGCTTACAGCGGCTTGCCGCGGTTGCCATGCTGGCTGACGAAGGCCTGCACCGTCTTCAGGTCGTTGGCCAGCACCGTGCAGCGCTCTTCGCGGCTGAACAGGTCGCTCAGGTGCGCCGGCAGTTCCAGGGCCTTGTCGACACCGGCCTTCTCCACCGCCTCGGGGAACTTGACCGGATGCGCGGTGCCCAGCACCACCATCGGCGTATCCAGGCTGCGACGGCACTCGCGGGCGGCCTTGACGCCGATCGCGGTGTGCGGATCGAGGACTTCACCGGTGGCCTTGAACACCTCGGCGATGGTCTCGCAGGTCTGCTCGTCGGTGACGGCCAGCGAATCGAACAGCTTGCGCGCCTCGGTCCAGCGATCCTGCTCGACGCTGAAGCCACCGCCTTGCTTGAAGGTGTCCATCAGCTGGGCAACCGCGGCGCCATTACGACCGTGCAGGTCGAACAGCAGGCGCTCGAAGTTGGACGAGACCATGATGTCCATCGACGGCGACAGGGTCGGATGCAGGGCATCCTTGACGTACTGGTTGCCGCTCATGAAGCGGTGCAGGATGTCGTTGCGGTTGGTCGCCACCACCAGCTGGCTGATCGGCAGGCCCATGTTGCGCGCCAGGTAACCGGCGAAGATGTCGCCGAAGTTGCCGGTCGGCACCGAGAACGCCACCGAACGGGCCGGGCCGCCGAGCTGCAGGGCGGCGTGGAAGTAGTAGACGATCTGGGCCATGATCCGCGCCCAGTTGATCGAGTTCACCGCCACCAGGCGGGTGCCCTTGAGGAACGACTGGTCGGCGAAGCTGGCCTTGACCATCTCCTGGCAGTCGTCGAAGTTGCCTTCGATGGCGATGTTGTGGATGTTGTCGCCGAGGATGGTGGTCATCTGCCGGCGCTGCACTTCCGACACACGCTGGTGCGGGTGCAGGATGAAGATGTCGACGTTGTCGCAACGGCGGCAGCCTTCGATGGCGGCGGAACCTGTGTCACCACTGGTGGCACCGACGATCACCACGCGCTCGCCGCGCTTGACCAGCACGTGGTCGAGCAGACGGCCGAGCAGTTGCAGGGCGAAGTCCTTGAAGGCCAGGGTCGGGCCGTGGAACAGCTCCATCACCCACTCGTTGCCGTTGAGCTGGCGCAGCGGCGCGACGGCGGCGTGGGCGAAGTTGCCGTAGGTCTCTTCGAGAATCTTCTTGAAGTCGGCGTCGGCGATGCTGCCTTCGACGAACGGGCGCATCACCCGGAAAGCCAGTTCGTGGTACGGCAGGCCCGCCCAGGAGGCGATTTCTTCCTGGGTGAAGCGCGGCAGGTTCTCGGGCACGTACAGGCCGCCGTCGCTGGCGAGGCCCGCCAGCAGGACGTCTTCGAAGTTCAGGGCCGGAGCCTGGCCGCGGGTACTGATATAGCGCATGGGTGCAAACCTTCGATGCTGGGCGCGGGCCGCCGTCGCGGCCCGCCGCCGAAATTAATTGAGCTGTTCGACGCGGATGCGCACGACCTTGCCGACCACGTCCTGAAGCGCTTCCAGGGCGACGATGGCGTCGTCGATGCGTTGCTCGACCACACGGTGGGTCAGCAGGATCATCGGTACCAGGCCGTCCTGCTCCTCGGCTTCCTTCTGCATGATCGACTCGATGTTGATGCCGCGCTCCGAAAGAATGCTGGCGACCTGGGCCAGCACGCCCGGGTGGTCCTTGGCCTGGATGCGCAGGTAGTAGGCACTTTCGCAGGCTTCGATCGGCAGGATCGGGTGGGCCGACAGCGCGTCCGGCTGGAACGCCAGGTGCGGCACGCGGTTCTCCGGGTCGGAAGTCATGGCGCGGACCACGTCGACCAGGTCGGCGACCACCGACGACGCGGTCGGCTCCATGCCGGCACCGGCGCCGTAGTACAGGGTGGAACCGGCGGCGTCGCCGTTGACCATCACCGCGTTCATCACGCCGTTGACGTTGGCGATCAGGCGATCGTTGGGGATCAGCGTCGGGTGCACGCGCAGCTCGATGCCGTCGGCGGTGCGACGGGCCACGCCCAGGTGCTTGATACGGTAGCCCAGGGCCTCGGCGTAGTTCACGTCGGCGGTGGTCAGCTGGGTGATGCCCTCGGTGTAGGCCTTGTCGAACTGCAGTGGGATACCGAAGGCGATGGACGCCAGGATGGTCAGCTTGTGCGCGGCATCGATGCCTTCGACGTCGAAGGTCGGGTCGGCCTCGGCATAACCCAGCGCCTGGGCTTCGGCCAGCACGTCGGGGAAGGCGCGGCCCTTGTCGCGCATCTCGGTGAGGATGAAGTTGCCGGTGCCGTTGATGATCCCGGCCAGCCAGTTGATGCGGTTGGCCGACAGGCCCTCGCGGATCGCCTTGATCACCGGGATGCCACCGGCCACGGCGGCTTCGAAGGCGACGATGACGCCCTTCTCGCGGGCCTTGGCGAAGATCTCGTTGCCGTGCACGGCGATCAGCGCCTTGTTGGCGGTGACCACGTGCTTGCCGTTTTCGATGGCCTTGAGCACCAGGTCGCGGGCGATGGTGTAGCCGCCGATCAGCTCGATGACAATATCGATCTCGGGGTTGCTCGCGACTTCGAACACATCAGCGGTAATGGGGGTACCGGTAATCTGGCAGTTCGGGTTCTGCGAGCGCATGGCAATCTGTGCCACTTCAATACCGCGCCCGGCACGGCGGGCGATCTCCTCGGCGTTGCGCTGAAGTACATTGAAGGTTCCGCCACCGACGGTCCCCAACCCACAGATGCCTACTTTGACCGGTTTCACTGTGAACTCCCCATAGAACGGCCGGCACCTGCGCCGACCGTGAAACATGCCGTCACCCCATGACGACGGCGTACTGAATTGATTACTTGCTTTCGGCCAGGGCCAGCTTGGCCACTTGCGGCGCCGGCTGGTAACCCGGAATCACCTGGCCATTCTGTAGAACGATCGCCGGCGTGCCATTTACACCAATCGATTGGCCCAGCTGGAACTGCTTGCTGACCGGGTTGGCGCACTTGGCGGCCTTGATCTCCTTGCCGTCGACCATCTTGTCCAGCGCCGCGCGGCGATCGCTGGAGCACCATACCGCCTGCAGCTGCTCGTCACCCGGCGAACCCAGGCCCTGGCGCGGGAAGGCGACGTAGCGCACTTCGATGCCACGGCGGTTGAGTTCCGGCACTTCGGCGTGCAGCTTGTGGCAGTACGGGCAGGTGGTGTCGGTGAACACGGTGATGTGCGACTTGGTTTCACCCTTGGCCGGGTAGACCACCATCTCGCCGGCCGGGATGCCGTTGATCAGCTTGGCAATGCCTTGGCGCTCGGTCTTCTCGGTGAGGTTGACCGGCTTGCCGTCCTGGATCTGGAACAGGTAGCCCTGCATGACGAACTGACCGTCGGCGCTGGCGTACAGCACGCGCCCGCCCTGCAGCTTGACTTCGTACAGGCCATTGAGCGGGCTGCTGCTGACGCTCTCGACCGGCACTTCCAGCGCGAGGTTCTGCAAGGATTTGCGGATCGCCTGCTCGGCACCGGTATTGGCATCGGTGGCCGCGGCGACGGCAAAGGTACTGGCCAACGCCAGGGCGGCGGCGGCGAAAATCTGGGTCACGCGCATGGGGTACTCCTGAAGGCGGACGGGGCCGTGGGGGCGTTGCTTGACCCTGGCGGGTAGCGAACATTCGGCCCTTGCAACAAACCGTCCAAGCCTACCACAACAAACTGGCGCAGTAGGGGTACTCAGGCACCGGTCGGCGGAACATGAAAAGCATTCATCCACGTGGGTGGTGTTCGGCGTGCAGCTGTTGCAGCCGGGCCTTGGCCACATGGGTATAGATCTGCGTAGTGGACAGATCGCTGTGGCCCAGCAGCATCTGCACCACGCGCAGGTCGGCGCCATGGTTGAGCAGGTGCGTGGCAAAGGCGTGGCGCAGCGTGTGCGGCGACAGCGGCTTGTCGATGCCGGCCACCCGCGCCTGGTGCTTGATGCGGTGCCAGAAGGTCTGCCGCGTCATCTGCTCACCGCGCTGGCTGGGGAACAGCACGTCGCTAGGGCGCCCGCCCAGCAGCTCGGCGCGACCATCGCGCAGGTAGCGCTCGATCCACACCACCGCCTCCTCGCCCATCGGCACCAGGCGCTCCTTGCTGCCCTTGCCCATAACCCGCAGCACGCCCTGGCGCAGGTTGACCTGGTCCAGGGTCAGGCTGACCAGCTCGGTCACGCGCAGGCCGCAGGCATAGAGCACCTCGAGCATGGCACGGTCGCGCTGGCCGATGGACTCGCCGAGGTCCGGTGCCTGCAGCAGGGCCTCGACATCGGCCTCCGACAGCGACTTGGGCAGCGGCCGGCCCAGTTGCGGCATGTCCACCTGCAGCGTCGGGTCGACTGCGACCAGCCGCTCGCGCAGCAGGTAACGGAAGAACCCGCGCACCCCGGAAAGAAAGCGCGCGGTCGAACGCGGCTTGTAGCCCTGGTCGAAACGCCAGGCCAGGTGGTCGAGGATCAGCTCACGCCCGGCATCGGGCAGTGCCACGCCATGCTCCTGCAGCCAGCCATTGAACAGCGCCAGGTCGCTGCGATACGAAGCGCGGGTGTTGTCGGACAGCCCCTTCTCCAGCCAGAGGGCATCGAGGAACTGGTCGATCAGGGGGTGGTCCAGTGCAGGCATGAAGACTCGGTGGCAAACGACGAAATGACGCTTAGTCTTTCATAACACGGCATGCAGAGGGAGCCCGCGTGAACGAACAACAGATTCTTTTGAGTGTCGGTGGCATCGGCGCTGCCGCCCTGCTCTGCCAATGGCTGGCCTGGCGCCTGAAGCTGCCGGCGATCCTGTTCCTGCTGCTGTGCGGCATCCTCGCGGGGCCCGTGCTGGGCTGGCTGCAGCCGCAGGCGCTGTTCGGCCCGCTGCTGATGCCGCTGGTGTCGCTGGCGGTGGCGCTGATCCTGTTCGAAGGCAGCCTGACCCTGCACCTGTCGCAATGGCGCGAGATCGGCAGCGTGGTGCATCGCCTGGTCACCGTCGGCGCGCTGAGCACCTGGCTGGTGATTGCCCTGGCCACCCACTGGCTGCTGGGTTTCGACTGGCCCCTGGCGATCCTGTTCGGCACCCTGACCCTGGTCACCGGCCCCACGGTGATCGTGCCCATGCTGCGGGTGGTGCGGCCAAAGGCGGCGATCGCCAACATCCTGCGCTGGGAAGGTATCGTCATCGACCCGATCGGCGCGCTGCTGGCGGTGGTGGTGTACAGCTTCATCATCGCCAGCGCCGCCGGTGAAGGCCTGAGCCACAGCCTGGCGACCTTTGCCGGGGTGATCTTCTGCGGCAGTGCGCTGGGCGTTGCCGGTGGCTGGCTGCTCGGGCAGGTCATGCGCGAGCAGTGGCTGCCGGAATACCTGCACAACCTGGCCTCGCTGGCGGCGGTGCTGGGCATCTTCATCGCCGCCAACCAGATCGTCCATGAATCGGGCCTGCTGGCAGTCACGGTCATGGGCATGTGGCTGGCCAACATGCCCGGCGTGGATGTGCGGCAGATCCTGCATTTCAAGGAGAACCTCAGCGTGCTGCTGATCTCCGGGCTGTTCATCCTCCTGGCCGCGCGGCTCGACCTGCACGCGCTGTTGGCCCTGGGGCCGGCGGTGCTGGCGCTGCTGCTGGTGATCCAGTTGCTGGCACGGCCGCTGAACGTCCTGCTGTCGACCCTGGGCTCGCCGCTGAGCTGGCGGGAGCGGGCATTGCTGGCCTGGATCGCGCCACGGGGCATCGTGGCCGCGGCCGTGTCGGCGATCTTCGCCATTCGCCTGGACCAGGCCGGGCACGACGGCGCGCTGCTGCTGGTGCCGCTGACCTTCGCCGTGATCATCGGCACCGTGGTGCTGCAAAGTGCCACCGCCAGGCCCCTGGCGCGCCTGCTGAAGGTGGCGGAACCGGCGCCGAGCGGGTTTCTCGTGGTCGGCGCCAACCCGCCTGCGCGGGTCATTGCCAAGGCCCTGCAGCAACTGGGCTGCCGGGTGCTGCTGACCGACTCGAGCTGGGAGAACATCCGCGCCGCGCGCATGGACAACCTGCCGACCTACTTCGGCAACCCCGCCTCGCAGCACGCCGACGCCCACCTCGACCTGGTCGGCCTGGGCCACCTGCTGGGGCTGTCACCGGCAGGCGAGCTCAATGCCCTGGCCTGCGCGCGTTTTCGTCATGACTTCGGCCAGGCCCGGCTGTTCGTGCTGGCCAGCGGCCTGGAAAAACAGCGCAGCGACAAGCACCGGGCCAGCGAGGAGCATCGCGGGCAATTGCTTGGGTCGAGCCCCATGACCTATGGGCAGCTGGCCAAGCTGCTGCACCAGGGTGCCGAGCTGTACAGCACCACGCTGACCGAGGCCTTCGGCTGGAGCGACTACCAGCAACTGCATGGTCCGCGGGCCACGCTGCTGTTCGCCCGGGACGGGCAAGGCTGGGTGCATGTGGCCAGCCCGGACAATCCGCTCAAGCCGCAGCCTGGGTGGACATTGGTGGCACTGGTGGAGCCGGAGCTGACCGAGCAGCCTGTGGCGCATTGATCCATGAATGGCCCTGGAATCAGGCCAACGGCAGCACCGGCACCGGGCGCTTGTCCTCGTCGATGGCGACGAAGCTGAACACGCCATGGATCGCCCGCTCGCGGCCATCGAGGTACATGTTCTCGACGAACACATCCACCTGCACCTGCAGGCTGGTGTTGCCGACCTTGATCACCGTGCCCACCAGCTCGACGATCGAACCGGCCGGGATCGGGTGCTTGAAATCGATACGATCGGTGGACACGGTCACCAGCGGCAACCGGCAGAACCGGGTGGCGGCGATGAACGACACTTCGTCCATCCACGCCAGGGCGGTGCCGCCGAACAGGGTGTTGTGGTGGTTGGTGGTGTTGGGGAACACCGCCTTGGTCACGCGGGTCACCGACAGCTCGGTGCGGCGCTGGATTTCCTGGTCTCGGGTGGTCATCTTCGGGTCACATCGCAAGGGCGGGTTTCAGAAAGCAAAAAAGCAGCCCGAAGGCTGCTTTTTTCTCGCAAGGCGGCCTAGGCCGCCAGGCAAACTGTACTCAGGACAGTTTTTCCTTGATGCGAGCGGCTTTGCCGGACAGGTCGCGCAGGTAGTACAGCTTGGCTTTACGCACGTCACCACGACGTTTCACGGCCAGGCTGTCGATCTGCGGGCTGTAGGTCTGGAAGGTACGCTCTACGCCAACGCCGCTGGAGATCTTGCGCACGGTGAAGGCGCTGTTCAGACCGCGGTTACGCTTGGCGATAACGACGCCTTCGAACGCCTGCAGACGCGAGCGGTCGCCTTCCTTCACTTTAACCTGGACGACAACAGTGTCGCCTGGTGCGAAGGTCGGGATCTCTTTGCTCATCTGCTCGGCTTCGAGCTGCTGGATGATCTTGTTGGTCATGCTGTGCTCCTAAGATGGATACTTGATCCACCATCGATACGTTTAACTATCGTCCCGCTCGCGGATGTATTCCTCGAGCAGCTTCTTCTCTTCTCCAGAAAGCGAGCGACTTTCCAGAAGATCGGCGCGTCGTTCGAAGGTCCTACCAAGGGACTGCTTCATCCGCCAACGCCGGATATGTGCATGGTTGCCACTTAGCAACACGTCGGGAACACGCTGATCCGCATACACCTCAGGTCGGGTGTAGTGCGGGCAATCCAGCAGACCGTCGGTGAAAGAGTCTTCCTCCGCCGAGTCCACATGCCCTAAAGCTCCGGGCAGCAGCCGTGTAACCGCATCGATCAGTACCATGGCCGGCAGCTCGCCACCGGAAAGCACATAGTCGCCAATCGACCACTCCTCATCGACATGAGCCTCGATAAAGCGCTCGTCGATGCCTTCATAACGACCGGCGATCAGGATCAACGATTCCTGTTCGGCCAGGCCTTTGACCGCCTGCTGGGTCAGCTTGCGGCCTTGTGGCGAAAGGTAGATCACCTTTGCCGATGCTCCGGTTGCCTGCCTGGCGCTAACCAGGGCGTCTTCCAGAGGCTTGATCTTCATCACCATGCCCGGACCACCGCCAAACGGCCGATCATCCACGGTGTGGTGGCGATCTGTGGTGTAGTCCCGCGGGTTCCAGCAGGTCACTTGCAGCAACCCCTGTTTCACCGCGCGGCTGGTAATGCCGTACTCCGTGATGGCCGAGAACATCTCGGGGAACAACGTGATGACGTCTACGCGAAGGTTACCCATCGTCTAGAAGTCCGCGTCCCACTCAACCCGCATCACGCCTGCGTCCAGGTCGATTGCCAGCACGCATTGCCCGGTATAGGGCAACAGACGCTCGCGATCATCCAGGCTGCCTGCGCAGGGCTTGACCACCATTACATCGTTCGCGCCGGTCTCCAACAGGTGATCGATCTTGCCGAACAGTTGTTCGTCCTGATTGATGACCTTCAGGCCCACCAACTGGTACCAGTAGTACTCGTCGGCTGCCAGGTTGGGCAAAAGGCTCCGCGCAATGCAGATTTCGTAACCGCTCAGAAGACGGGCTTCATCACGATCATCGAGGCCTTTGAGTTTCACGACCAGGCCCTTCTGGGAGCCACGACCGCTGACCAGCTCGACCTGTTTTACCTTGCCTTCGTGCTTGAGCGTCCAGCGCGGGTAATCCAACAGGTTTTCAATCGGATCGGTAAAGGAATACACCTTCACCTCGCCGCGAACGCCGTGAACCGAAAAAATCTTGCCAACGACGATGAGGTCATCAGCCTTTTCTGGCGTCGCGTTCATACTGCTCAGGCTGCAGCCTTGGCAGCTTCCTTCAGCAGCTGAGCAACGCGCTCAGACGGCTGTGCGCCCTGGCTCAGCCAGTAGGTGACGCGCTCTTGGTTGACCGACAGCTTGACTTCAGCGCCCGATGCGATCGGGTTGAAGAAGCCAACGCGCTCAACGAAACGGCCGTCACGGGCGTTACGCGAGTTGGTCACGGTCAGGTGGTAGAATGGGCGCTTTTTCGAGCCGCCACGGGCCAGACGAATGGTTACCATGTGAACATCGTTCCTATAGTCGGTGCTGCAAAACTGAATGCCCAATGGGCACACGGGTGCCCAAAAGGCCGCATATTCTCGGGGAATACACGGACATTTGCAAATGCCTTTTTCGGCAATGCCGGGGCCTGCCGCTCAGTTCTGCCGGTTTGGGCCTCCTCGCGGCGGCCATGATCCCGCCGTAGCGGGGGTCTGGCGGGCTTCCTCATATAAGGAAGCCCACCGGATTCTTTTACAGTTTCGGCATGCCGCCACCCGGCAGCATCCCGCCAAGACCACGCATCATCTTGGCCATGCCGCCCTTGGCGGAGAATTTCTTCATCATCTTCTGCATCTGCTTGTGCTGCTTGATCAAGCGGCCGATGTCCTGCACCTGGGTGCCGGAGCCGAGGGCGATGCGGCGCTTGCGCGAACCGCTGATCAGGTCGGGGTCGCGACGCTCGGCCGGGGTCATGGAGTTGATGATCGCCTCCATCTGCTTGAACTGCTTCTCGGCCGCGCCCTGGGCATTGCCCATCTGCGACAGGTTCACGCCACCAATGCTCGGCAGCTTGTCCATCAGACCGCCCAGGCCGCCCATGTTCTTCATCTGCTGCAGCTGGTCGCGGAAGTCCTCGAGGTCGAAGCCCTTGCCCTTCTTCAGCTTCTTGGCCAGCTTGTCGGCCTTGGCCTTGTCGATGTTCTGCTCGGCCTGCTCGATCAGGCTGAGCACATCGCCCATGCCGAGGATGCGCGAGGCGATACGATCCGGGTGGAACGGTTCCAGGGCCTCGGTCTTCTCGCCCATGCCGATGAACTTGATCGGCTTGCCGGTGATGGCGCGTACCGACAGCGCGGCACCGCCACGGGCGTCGCCGTCGACCTTGGTCAGCACCACGCCGGTCAGCGGCAGGGCGTCGCCGAAGGCCTTGGCGGTGTTGGCCGCGTCCTGGCCGGTCATGGCGTCGACCACGAACAGGGTCTCGATCGGCTTGACCGCGGCATGCAGCGCCTTGATCTCGTCCATCATGTCGGCGTCGACATGCAGGCGGCCGGCAGTGTCGACGATCACCACGTCGATGAACTTGAGCTTGGCTTCGCGGATCGCCGCCTCGGCGATGGCCACCGGTTTCTGGCTGATGTCCGACGGGAAGAAGGTCACGCCGATGTCGTTGGCCAGGGTTTCGAGCTGCTTGATCGCCGCCGGACGGTAGACGTCGGCCGACACCACCATCACGCTCTTCTTCTTGCGCTCTTTCAGGTGACGCGCCAGCTTGCCGGCGGTGGTGGTCTTACCGGCGCCCTGCAGGCCGGCCATCAGTACCACGGCGGGTGGCGCGGCGTTGAGGGTCAGCTCTTCGTTGGCCGCGCCCATCAGGCTTTCCAGCTCGGCCTGGACGATCTTCACGAAGGCCTGGCCCGGGGTCAGGCTGCGCGACACTTCGGTGCCGACCGCGCGTTCCTTGATGCTGTTGACGAAATCCTTGACCACCGGCAGGGCGACGTCGGCCTCGAGCAGGGCCATGCGCACTTCGCGCAGCGTGTCCTTGATGTTGTCTTCGGTCAGCTTGGCCTTGCCGGTGACATGGCGCAGCGTCTGTGACAGGCGGTCGGTCAGGTTTTCGAACATGGTGATCCTTTCAGGCCCAGTGGAGCCGAGGTTTTTCAGATGCCCAGGTGAACATGTACACGCGCCGGGCAGAGCAAGGCGGCGATTATAGCGGAGAGCGGCGGCGGCGCACACCTTGGAGCAGCCCCTCTGGATATTCGGTGACCATGCCGGCCTCTTCGCGGGTAAACCCGCGAAGAGGCCGGCATATGGGGTACAAGTCGCTCGCCAGGCACCGGAGCAAGGCTTGCTGGTCTTCCTTGCCCACCGCGATCTATGCCAAACTCCGTCCCTTTAGGGCTTGCCTGCCAGGACTTATGTTCTCTTCACCCAGCCTCATCCCCAATCTGCTCGCCGCCTTCCTTTATCTGGCCGCGACCGTCTACCAGGCCACCGGACTGGCCCGAGGCGCCCGTGCCGACAAACGGCTGCTGGGCCTGTTCGGCACCCTGGCGGTGGTCGCTCAGGGCGGCGCCCTGTTCTTCCAGCTGATCACGCCCCTGGGCCTGAGCCTGGACTTCTTCAGTGCCGCCAGCCTGATCGCCGTGGCGGTGATCGGCCTGACCCTGCTCGCCTGCCTGAGCATCCCGGTGGAGAACCTGCTGGTGCTGCTGTTCCCGCTCGGCGCGGTGACCGCGCTGCTGGCCCAGTTCGCCCCACCTGGCACGGTACCGCTGATCAACGAAGAGCCCGGCATCCTCGCGCATATCCTGCTGTCGATCCTGGCCTACGGCCTGTTCACCATCGCCGTGTTCCAGGCCCTGCTGCTGTTGCTGCAGGACCACCAGCTCAAGCACAAGCACCCGTCCGGGCTGATCCGCAACTTCCCGCCGCTGCAGACCATGGAAAGCCTGCTGTTCGGCTTCCTCTGGGCCGGCTGGGTGCTGCTGTCGCTGTCGCTGATCTCCGGCTGGCTGTTCCTCGACAACCTGTTCGCCCAGCACCTGGTGCACAAGACCCTGCTGGCCTGCGTGGCCTGGGTCGTGTTCAGCGTGCTGCTGTGGGGCCGCACACGCCTCGGCTGGCGCGGTCACAAGGCGATCCGCTGGACCCTGGCCGGCTTCTGCCTGCTGATGCTGGCCTATTTCGGCAGCAAGCTGGTCCGCGAATTCATCCTGCATATCTGACGGCCGCCCATGGACACCCTGCCGTACGCCCCGCTGCTCGGCATCATCGCACTGGCGCTGCTGTGGTCGGCGCTGTTCACCGCGGTCGACAGCGCCCGCCAGCAAGCCAACGGCCAGGGCGATTCCCCCCTCCCCGCCCAGGGCCTGGTGCTTGGCGCCAGCCTCGGCAAGCTGCTGGTACTGGGCCTGGCCTGCCTGATCGGCCAGCGCTACGACGGTGAACACGGTTTCTGGCTGGCCGGCCTTGGTGCCACCTTCACCCTGCTGGTGCTCGCCGACTACCTGCCGCGCCGCCTGGCCCGCCGCGACCCGCACGCCTTCCTGAGCCTGGGCGGCAACCTGCTGAAATGGCCGCTGGCGCTGCTGCAGCCGCTGGGCTGCCTGCTCGATGGCTGCGCCAGGCTGATCCTGCGCCCGTTCCGCGTGCAGCCCACTGCAGTGGCCCTGCACCCGCAGGCAGACGACGACTTCGACGAAGACGGCCCGGTCGACAGCGCCCGCCACGGCCTGCTGGAAGGCCTGCAGGCACTGGACAAGATCACCGTCAACGACATCCTGGTACCACGCAACGAAGTCGACGGCATCAACCTCGACGACCCCATCGAGCGCATCATCGAGCAACTGATCGTCAGCCGTCACACCCGCCTGCCGGTCTATCACAACGACATCAACCAGGTCGAAGCGGTACTCAACACCAAGCTGATCAGCCACCTGCTGCCACGGGCCGAACTTACCCCGGAGAAGCTTCAGGCAGCCTGCTACGAACCCTACTTCGTCCCCGAAAGCACACCGCTGCAGATGCAGCTGCTGAACTTCCACAAGCAGCAGCGGCGCATGGGCGTGGTGGTGGACGAATACGGCGAGGTGCTCGGCATCGTCACCCTGGAGGACATCCTCGAGGAGATCGTCGGCGAGTTCGAGGACGAGCAGAGCCTGGACAACCCTCATGTCCATCCCCAGCCCGATGGCCGCTTCGTCATCGAAGGCACGGCCTCGCTGCGCGAGATCAACCGCACCCTGGGCTGGCACCTGCCCTGCGACGGCGGGCCGAAAACCCTCAACGGCCTGGTCACCGAGGCCTTGGAAAGCATCCCGGCAAGCGCTGTATGCCTTAAAATTGGCAGATATCGGCTGGAAATCCTCGAAACCGAGGATAATTGCGCAAGCAAGGTACTGGTCTGGACACTGACTCGCTAGCTATACTCGGGTCACGCTTACCCAGCCCTGCCGTCTCGCCCGCTACCCGCACCCGGCGTCCGACGGCCAGTCCGCACCACTGACACGCCCCGCGGTCCTGCTTCAGCACCCCGAACAGCAACCGCTCACTGCCTATCCCCTGGGCTATCGTCAGTCGCGCGACCAACAACAATACGCTCCGGCTCCCGTGTGCCCGTCACATGGGCCGTGCCCCATGGAGCATGACTGTCAGGGACCTTCGCATGACTACCAGCAGCACCTACGCCGAACCTGCCTCGGCAACACCGGTCAATTCACCGGCCCGGGTGGCCACTGCCAGCTTCATCGGCACCGCCATCGAGTTCTACGATTTCTATGTCTACGCCACCGCCGCCGCGCTGGTGATCGGGCCGGTGTTCTTCCCGTCCGGCTCCGGCACCGCGCAGATGCTCGCGGCCTTCCTCACCTTCGGCATCGCCTTCCTTGCCCGCCCCTTGGGCTCGGCGCTGTTCGGCCACTTCGGCGACCGTATCGGGCGCAAGTCGACGCTGGTCGCCTCGCTGCTGCTGATGGGCGTGTCCACCACGCTGATCGGCGTGCTGCCCGGCTATGACAGCATCGGCGTCTGGGCGCCGATCATTCTCTGCCTGCTGCGCTTCGGCCAGGGCCTGGGGCTGGGCGGCGAATGGGGCGGCGCGGCGCTGCTGGCCACCGAGAACGCCCCGCAGGGCAAGCGTGCCTGGTTCGGCATGTTTCCGCAGTTGGGCCCGTCGATCGGCTTTCTCGCCGCCAACGGCTTGTTCCTCACCCTGGCCCTGGTGCTCAGCGACGAGCAGTTCCGCGAATGGGGCTGGCGCATTCCGTTCCTGCTCAGCGCGGCGCTGGTGCTGGTCGGCCTGTACGTGCGCCTGAAGCTGGAGGAAAGCCCGGTGTTCGCCAAGGCGGTGGCCCGTCATGAGCGGGTGAAGATGCCGGTGGTCGACCTGTTCGCCCGCTACTGGCTGCCGACCCTGCTGGGCGCCGCGGCCATGGTGGTGTGCTACGCGCTGTTCTACATCTCCACGGTGTTCTCGCTCAGCTATGGCGTGACCACCCTGGGCTACAGCCGCGAGACCTTCCTCGGCCTGCTGTGCTTCGCGGTGGTGTTCATGGCCCTGGCCACGCCCCTGTCGGCCTGGCTCAGCGACCGTTACGGGCGCAAGCCGGTGCTGGTGGTCGGCGGCCTGCTGGCGATCGCCTCGGGCTTCACCATGGAACCGCTGCTGACCTCGGGTTCGACCACCGGCGTGGCGCTGTTCCTGGCCATCGAGCTGTTCCTGATGGGGGTGACCTTCGCGCCGATGGGCGCGCTGCTGCCCGAGCTGTTCCCGACCCATGTGCGCTACACCGGCGCCTCGGCGGCCTACAACCTGGGCGGCATCGTCGGCGCCTCGGCGGCACCATTCTTTGCCCAGAAGCTGGTGAGCATGGGGGGATTGAGCTGGGTGGGGGGGTATGTGTCGGTGGCGGCGGTGATCAGTCTGATTGCCGTGTTGTGCCTGAAAGAGACACGTAATACCGAGCTTTGAATCAATCGCGGGGCAAGCCCGCTCCCACGCCAGACTGATACTGGCGTGGGAGCGGGCTTGCCCCGCGATCGTTTCAGATCAGAACTCGACCTTGACGGCTTGCGAAGCACGGGTCGCCTTGGCTCGCGCGGCCTCGACCGACTCGTCGCGCGCCAGGCACACCCCCATGCGCCGTGTACCGTTGATCTCTGGCTTGCCGAACAAGCGAATGGCGGTATCCGGCTCGCTCAAAGCCGCGCCGAGGTTGGCGAAGCTGGTCTGCTGCGACTGGCCTTCCGGCAGGATCACCGCCGACGCCGACGGGCCGAACTGGCGCACCACCGGAATAGGCAGGCCGAGAATGGCCCGGGCATGCAAGGCGAACTGCGACAGATCCTGGGAAATCAGGGTCACAAGGCCGGTGTCGTGCGGACGCGGCGAGACCTCGCTGAACCACACCTGGTCGCCCTTGACGAACAGCTCCACGCCGAACAGGCCACGCCCGCCCAGCGCATCGGTGACTGCCTGGGCCACGCGCTGCGACTCGGCCAGCGCCTTGGGGCTCATGGCCTGGGGCTGCCAGGACTCCTGGTAGTCGCCCTTCTCCTGACGGTGGCCGACCGGCGCGAGGAAGGTGGTGCCGCCCACATGGCGCACAGTCAGCAGGGTGATCTCGTACTCGAAGTCGATGAAGCCCTCGATGATCACCCGGCCCTTGCCGGCGCGCCCGCCTTCCTGGGCATAGTCCCAGGCCTTGCGCAGGTCATCGTCGCCGCGCAGCAGGCTCTGGCCCTTGCCCGAGGAACTCATCACCGGCTTGACCACGCACGGGTAGCCCAGGTCGGCCACGGCCTTGGCGTAGTCCTCGTAGGTGTCGGCGAAGTGGTACGGTGAAGTCGGCAGGTCGAGCTCTTCGGCCGCCAGGCGGCGGATGCCTTCGCGGTTCATGGTCAGCTGGGTGGCACGAGCGGTGGGCACCACGTTGAAGCCTTCGCTTTCCAGCTCGACCAGCGTGGCGGTGGCGATGGCCTCGATCTCGGGCACGATGTAGTGCGGCTTCTCGGCCTCGATCACCGCACGCAGGGCGACGCCGTCGAGCATGTTGATCACGTGGCTGCGGTGCGCGACCTGCATGGCCGGCGCATTGGCGTAACGGTCCACGGCAATCACCTCGACACCCAGGCGCTGCAGCTCGATCACCACTTCCTTGCCCAGCTCGCCGCAGCCGCACAGCAGTACACGGGTCGCGGTGGGCGACAATGGGGTTCCGATACGGGTCATTTCAGGTCCTCGAAGGCGTCCGGGGCCGCGCCACGCTGGCTGCCGCCCGCTGAAAAATGGACCGCTATTCTACAAGATTCCGTGGGAGCGGGCTTGCCCCGCGATAGCCGCGACGATGATCAGCCGGCCAGCGCCGCGCGCCGTGCCCGCCAGGCCATGATCAACCACACCGCCGTCACCCCGGCAAATTTCGAGGCCAGCGCCGTGCCGATCACCGCCGGGGTCAACGCACCGATCATGCCGAAGAAGATGAAGGTGTCCACCGGGATGCTCAGCGCCGAACTCAGCCACAGGCGGTCGCGCAGGGGCCGGCGGGTGACGCTGAACACCAGCCAGTCGATCAGCTCGGAGACGAAGAACGCGGTGGCGCTGGCCAGGGCGATGGCCGGCTCCGATGTCGCGTAGGACAGCACCAGCGCCACCAGCATGGCCAGCAGCGCGCCGTGGCCGTAGCGGGTCTGCACCATGTCGCGCAGGATGAACACCAGCCCGCCCCAGGCGGACCAGATCACGTCCAGGTGCGGCGCGCTGGAAAAGGCGTAGTTGATCAGCACCACGCTGCTGATGTAGGCGATGAGATAGAACATGGTCTGTGTGTTCGGTGGGCCAGCCGCACAGAGTACTTGAATTTAAAGTCAACGCCAGACTCTTCGCGGGTAAACCCGCTCCCACAGGAGGGGTGCGATCCCTGTGGGAGCGGGTTTACCCGCGAAGATGCCCGCGCAGATTCTACGATCCGATGATCAGCCCGGCCGCCAGCGCCCGCTCGTGGCACTTCTTCAGCACCTCCCGGCGCTGCTCGTTGTCCATCCGCCCCCAGCGGGTGATCTCGTCCACCGTGCGCTGGCACCCAGTGCAGATGTCCTGCTCGTCCAGCGCGCAGATGCTGACGCAGGGCGAGGCCACGGGCCGTTCGTCAGTCTTCATCGATCACCAGCTCGCGCGCATAGCGCTGGGCATTGTGCACGTAGTGCGCGGCGCTGGCCTCGAGCATGCGCTTCTGCTGCTCGGTGAGTTCACGCACCACCTTGCCCGGCGAGCCCATCACCAGCGAACCGTCGGGAATTTCCTTGCCTTCCGGGATCAGCGCGTTGGCGCCGATGATGCAGTGCCTGCCGATACGCGCCCCGTTGAGGATCACCGCGTTGATGCCGATCAGGCTGTAGTCGCCCACGTTGCAGCCATGCAGCATGGCGTTATGGCCGATGGTCACGCCCTTGCCGATGTTCAGCGGCGAACCCATGTCGGTATGCATCACCGTGCCGTCCTGGACATTGCTGTCCTCGCCGATGTCGATCAGCTCGTTGTCGCCGCGCAGCACCGCGCCGAACCACACGCTGGCGCGGGCCTGCAGGCGCACCTTGCCGATCAGCGTGGCGTTGGGCGCGGTCCAGCTCTCAGGATGGGTATCGACCCGCAGGTCGCCCAGGCGGAATTTCATGTATCGCTCCTCACGGTTTGAAGCCGGCGGGGTGTGCCCCACTCAGTTCTTGATGAAACGCTCGGGTGGGTGGTGCAGGCTGATGCCGGCATCGAACAGCAGGTTGACCAGCTCGACGATCATGATCGCCGACAGCCCCCAGATCTTGTAGTCGCCGTAACGGTAGCTGGGCACGTACCAGCTGCGCCCCTGGTAATCGATGCGGTGGGTGTGCTCGCGAGGATCCTGGCGGAAGAACGCCAGCGGCACGGTGAACACCGCGGCAATTTCGGCGTCGTTGGCGCGGTACTCGACATAGTCGGGGATCAAACCGACGAACGGTGTCACCTTCAGGCCGTGCAGCGAAATTACCGGGCTGAGCGGCCCGATCACCTCGACCAGCCCCGGCGGCAGGCCGATTTCTTCCTCGGCCTCGCGCAGGGCGGTGAACACCAGGTCGGGGTCTTCCGGATCGCGCCGCCCGCCAGGGAAGGCAACTTCGCCGCCGTGGGTCGACAGGCCCTTGGCGCGCAGGGTCAGTACCAGCTCCGGCTCTTCGCTGCGGGTAATGGGCAGCAGCACCGCCGCTTCGGGGAAACGACGATCCGTCTCCAGTGACGCGGGGGTATGGTTGCTCATTCGGCGAAGAAGCTCGTCCAGCATTACGCACTCTCGTGTCCAAGGCCTGCCGTGCATGATGCACCAAAGCCGCGAGGCACCCAAGCCCCGCCCGCAGGCCGCTTGCGGTGGGCGGGCCGGGCGCGCCAAGATAGTCCGACCCCATTGGAATGAATGTAAGCATGAAATTCTGCAGCGCGTGCGGCCAACCGGTCACCCAGCGGATACCCGAAGGCGACAGCCGCCTGCGGTATGTCTGCGACCATTGCCAGACCATCCACTACCAGAACCCCAACATCGTCGCCGGGGTGTTGCCCACCTGGGGCTCCCAGGTGCTGCTGTGCCGCCGCGCCATCGAGCCGCGCCGGGGCTTCTGGACCCTGCCCGCCGGGTTCATGGAGAACGGCGAGACCCTGGATGCCGCCGCCCGTCGCGAAACCGTCGAGGAAGCCTGCGCCCGGGTCGCCGAGATGAGCCTGTACCAGCTGTTCGACCTGCCGCACATCAATCAGGTGCATGTGTTCTTCCGCGCCGAACTGGCCGACCTGGACTTTGCCGTGGGGGTCGAGAGCCTGGAGGTGCGCCTGTTCGAGGAGCACGAGATCCCCTGGGGCGAGCTGGCTTTCCGCACCGTCACACGCACACTAGAATGCTATTATCGCGACCGCATCAGGCAGCACTACCCGATAGGCCATGAATACCTGCCGCCGATGAACGTTTCGTCGCCCACCACTTAAGTCTTCAGGGATACGGTTTCATGCGCTGGCTGCTTGCCCTCTTCTGCCTCAGTTTCGCCTCGGTGTCGCAAGCTGCCTTCACCGAGACCATCATCCGCAAGACGCCGTCGGCCGTGCCGTCGCCGGTCCAGCCCGCCGCTGGCGGCGTCCAGCAGGAACGGCTGATCGACAAGGTGCTGGTGATCAAGTCCGAACGCCGCCTGCAATTGATCAGCCGTGGCGAGCCGCTCAAGACCTACCGCATCTCCCTGGGCAAGCAGCCCAAGGGTGCCAAAGAGCGCGAGGGCGACAAGAAGACTCCCGAAGGCCTGTACTGGCTGGACTGGCGCAAGGTCAGCGACCGCTACAACCTGGCCATGCACATCTCCTACCCGAACATCACCGATGCCGCCAAGGCCCGCAACGAAGGCGTGGCCGCCGGCAGCATGATCATGATCCATGGCACGCCGATCAACGAGGAGTACCCAGAGTGGTACTTCCACACCCTCGACTGGACCGAGGGCTGCATCGCCATGCGCAACGACGACATGCGTGAGGTATGGAGCATGGTCAAGGACGGCACGCTGATTGAAATCCGGCCCTGAACCACCCTCGACAGCTTTCGATTACAACAAAGGCCTGCCCCGCTCTCGCGGGGCAGGCCTTTGTCTTTCACCGCCGATATTCCCTTTCGACGCATAACCGCTCACTTTTCCTACGCACACAATAGCCTTCCTTCCCACAAGGCGATGGCTTTGAGCCATACAAATGCCATCACCGGCATTCTTAAAATTCCCGCAAATGATTTCTCTGTTTCATACATCACTTGCGAGGTTCCCATGCAAATCCCTACACCCAAGACCAGGCCTGACACCCTACGCTGGGCCGTCTTTCTCGCCCTGCTGGGCAGCACCCAGGTCGAGGCGCAGGGCGCCCTGACGCCGACGCCCGGCCCGGGTGGCACGCCGATCATCGACAATGGCCACGGCGTGCCGGTGATCGACATCGTCGCGCCCAATGCCGGCGGCCTGTCGCACAACCAGTTCCTCGACTACAACGTTGGCAAGCAAGGGCTGGTACTGAACAACGCCCTGCAGGCCGGGCAATCGCAACTGGCCGGTCAATTGGGCGCCAACCCGCAGTTCCAGGGCCAGGCCGCCTCGACCATCCTCAACGAGGTGGTCAGCCAGAACGCCTCGCGGATCGAAGGCGCGCAGGAAATCTTCGGCCAGAAGGCCGACTACCTGCTCGCCAACCCCAATGGCATCACGCTTAACGGTGGCAGCTTCATCAACACCACCCGCGCCGGCTTCCTGGTCGGCAATGTCGACATCCAGGACGGCCAGCTCAAGCACCTCGACAGCCGCGAAGCCAGCGCCACCCTGCAGGTACTGGGAGGCGGCCAGAGCAACGCCAGGGGCGCCCTCGACCTGATCGCCCCACGCATTGACAGCAAGGGGCCACTCCTGGCCCAGGGCCAGTTGAACCTGACCGTTGGTCGTAACCGGATCGATGCCGGCAACCGCGAAGTGCTCGAGCACCTGCCCGCCGCCAGTGCCTCCATCGATGCCAAGCTACTCGGCGCCATGCAAGGCGGTCGCATCCGTATCGTCAGCACTGCCGAAGGCGCCGGTGTGCAGGTCGGTGACGCCAGCCTGCTGGCGGACCGTGACCTGATCATCCACTCCGCCGGAGACCTGCATGTGCACGGCAGCGACAGGCGCCAGGCCAGCCTCACCAGCAATACCGGCAAGCTCGACCTGAACGCCGCCGGCGACCTGCGGCTCACCGCCACCCAGGGCAAGGCCAGGCAGATCGAGGTCAATGCCGGCAAGAAACTGACCCTGGACACCGTCACCCGGGAGAAGGTGCTGGACGATCCTACCAGCTGGAAGAAAGAGTGGGCGTTCATCACTACCGAAGCGTTCGACGGCAATACCAAAACGACCCGCCGCGAGCAACTGGGCAGTCGGCTGCGCGCCGAAGACAGCATCAACCTGCAAGCTGGCAGCGACCTGCACCTGACCGCCGTGCAGTTGAATGCAGATAACGGGCTAAAGCTGCGCAGTGGCGGCACGATGACCATTGATGCCGGCGTGGACAGCGAGCAGGTCGATGAGCGGCTCAACCATCGCGTCTACCTGAACAATACGGGCATCGACAGCAAGTCCTACTCCGAGAAAGTAAAATCCAGCACGCTCAAGGCCGACACCCTGGTTGCCAGTGCCGGCGGCGACCTGCAACTGCGCGCAGCCAGGCTCGAGGCCGAGAAGACAATCGCGCTCGACGCCAACGGTGACTTGACCATCGAAAGCGCCGAGGAAAACGCCCGTACCGAGCGGTCCACCGGCAAGCGCAATTTCACTGCCAGGGCCGGGCAGGATGGCCAGCCAGGCTCGGGCCAGTACACCGCGAGCGTGGGTTACGAAGCCCTGCACAGCGACGAGCAGACCTCGGCCACACGCCAGGTCGCCAGCAACATCAGTGGCGCCGCCGTAACCGTGCGCAGTGGACAGAAACTGACTGTGAGTGGCTCCGAGGTAAAGGCGAACGCCGGCAACCTTGAGGTTTCGGCCAGCGAAATCGAACTCGCCGCAGCCCACGACAGCGTGGCCCGACAAACCATCGACACCCGTACCGGCGCCGCGCTGGCCGTCACCGGCGGCATGGACCGCCTGGGCCTGGGCATCGATGCCTATCGTGGCCCAGCCGGCCTGATCGAACGTGAAAACAACGTGCGCCGCAGCACCCTGCAGGCCAGCGGCGACTTGCGACTTGATACCCGGCAACTGACCACCGAGGCGGCGAATGTGCAAGCGAGCCGTACGTTGCACGTAAACGCCGAGCGTATCGACAACCGCGCGGTCGCCAATATCCGGGAAACCGAAACCAGCCTGAACCAATGGGACGGTAGCCTCGGCATCAGCACCGACTACCAGCGCATCACCCGCCCTATCGAACGGCTGTTCACCGGCAAGCAAGCCGAAAGTGCACGTCCCTCTACGGTGATCGACAAACTGGCCCTGCCCAAGACCGGCGCCGAACTGGCCATCGGGCACCAGACCCGCCTGCAGAAAGACATCGACAGTACCGCGCAGGTCAGCACCTTCAACGGCGCCGATGTCCGGGTCAAGGCCGACCACATCAAGGACGAGGGCACCGACTACAACGCCAGGACCGGCAGCCTGCGAATCGAGGCCGGAGAGCACCAGGCACTGGCCGCCAACGACCGCAAGACCCGTGAGGTCAAGTACATCACCGGGGGCGGCAGCCTGCGGGTGGACACCACCCTGGCCACGGACATCAACGCCAGGCTCGAAGGCAAAGGCTCCAACCTGACACAAAAAGAGGAAGCATCGCTCGCCCGTGTCGGCAGCCTGCGTGGCAAGAGCGGCATCGAGGTGCAGCTTGAACGCGCAGGCCACTACCAAGGCACCTACATCGCCAGTGAAGAGGGTGCGGTCAGCCTGGAAAGCAGCGGCGACCTGACCCTTGCCGCAGCCCAGGATCACACCTCCAGCAGCAGCACCAAATTCGAGGCCGGTCTGGCAGCCAAAGGTGGTACCGGTCTGCTCGGCCCCAACGGCGGGCTGGACGGCAACCTCAAGCACAGCACACTCACGCAACACACCGAAAAGGCAAGGGTGGCGCAGATCGACGGCAAGGGCACGATCGAGCTGTCCAGCACAGGCGACATGCACCTGCAAGGCACCCGTATCGACAGCCGTGAAGGCGATATCCGCTTGCACAGCGACGGCGTGCTGAAAGTGACCGCTGCCCACGACACCCGCAAAAGCGAGGGCAAGACCTGGGGTGGCGGCCTGGATGTCACAGGTAGCGCCACCGGTGGTGCCCTGGGTGGCCACGGCACCTTTGGCTGGGTCAACGAACAGGCCAGCATGGCTGTTGGCGCGCAGTTCACCGGCAAGGGCGCGGTGCAGCTCACCAGCCTTGCCCGCGAAGATGTCGCCTTGCAGGTGCAAGGGCTGCAGACCAGTGCCGAGCGGATTGGCCTGGATGCCCAGAATGGTGGCCTGCTGATCGAGGCGGCCAGGAACACCGAGCATCACGACAATCTCGCCGTCACAGTCGGCGGCGGCCTCAAATTGGCGGCCCTGGATCTGGGCGGCATCAATGGCCAGGTCGACCTGAAGCTGGACAAGCGCAACAACACCACCTGGCACGACAGCAACCTGCGCGCCGACCTGGTAGACCTGCGCAGCCAGGGCGATACCCGCGTCGAAGGTGCTCAGGTGCAGGCCAAGCGGATCGAAGGCAAGGTCGGCGGTGACCTGCTGGTCGCCAGCCGCCAGGATCAGGTCGACAGCCTGGTCCTCGACATCGACGCCAGCCTGACCCAGAAGGCATCCACGCAAGGCACTGACGAGTCGAGCAGCCCATTGGAGACGCTCGCAAGCGGCAACCTCGGGGAAATTGCTGGTGCGCTCTGGAGCAAGATCACCGCGAAGTTCACACCGTCCCTCAAGGCCGAGTACGCCCAGCGCAAGAACGACACCGTCAACCAGCAGACCACGCTGTCCGCAACGCACGGCATCGACCTGGAAGTCGGCGGCGAAACCCGCCTGGTCGGCGCCACGCTGCGCGCCAGCGAAGGCCAGGTCGAGCTTGGCGAAAGTAGCGTTTCGCGCAAGACCTTGAACGGTCGTGACCATGAGCGAAAGGTGAAGGTCGATGCCTCGTTCTCGCCCGTCGACCTGGCAGGCACCCTGTTCTCGTTCATCAAGGACAAGGTCACGGGCAATGACGGTGCCGACAACGGTGACAAGCCACTCGATCTCGGTCTGGTCCGCACCAGCGGGCATGACCGCAGCGTCGAGTACGTCTCGAAGATCGAGGAGGGTCGCAGGCACTGAGCCAGCCCCTATGGAAAAACGCATAACCCATTGATTTAGCTTGATCCTGTGGGAGCGGGTTTACCCGCGAAGAATCCAACGCGGTGCCTGGCACCGGCTCCGCCGGTGTTCGCGGGTAAACCCGCTCCCACAGAGATAACAGTTCCTTGCGCGACAGCGTATCCCAAGGGCTGGGCGATCTCCCACAGGGCACGCGGACTACCTGCGAACTCCGATTCCTGCACAACGGCTCCGTGACCAGACCAGATGCCAATGACCAGACAAAGACTCCACTCAACCGTCGGAACACGACGCATCATTCACCTGCTGCTCGCCTGCCTCGCACTGGCAATGCCCCTGGCCCAGGCCGATCCGGCCAGTCAGCAACTGCGCAACGAGCAGCAGAAGCTGCGGCAGTTGGAACAGCAACAGCGCCTCGATCGCTGGCAACGTCCCCAGGCCTCCACCGCCCTGGAGGCCACCGACTCAACCTTCACTGCGCCCGATCAGCACTGCTGGGCAATCAGCGGCGTGCGCCTGGCTGGCAACCGCACACTCGATACCCGGCAGCTGGAATCGAGCGTGCGCGCAGTGTCTTCCTCATGCATGGGCGTCGCCGATATCGACCGATTGCTCAAGCACCTGACCCAGCACTACGTCGAGGCCGGCTACCCCACCAGCCGCCCCTATGTGGCCAGCCCGCCCGAGCACGGCGCGCCACTGGACATCGTCATTGTCGAAGGCTTCATCGAGTCGATCGAGCTCGCTGGCGCCGACCTGCCACTCTCGCTGCACGGCGCGTTCCCCGGCCAGCTTGGCCAGCCGCTGTATCTGCCGGACCTCGAACAGGGTCTGGACCAGCTCAACCGGCTGCGCGCCTATGACCTGGAGATGGCCCTGCTGCCAGGTGAGTTGCGCGGTGGCACCCGTGTCATGATCGAACCACGACGGGCCGCCTCGCCCGTGCATCTGGATGCCCTCCTCGACAACCGCGGCGGTGAGCTCACCGGCCGCCACCGCCTCAACCTGGGCCTTGGCCTGGACAGCCCGCTGGGGCTGAACGACGACCTGCGCCTGTCGCTTAGCTCGGTGGTGTTCGGCGCGCCCGGGCAAAGCAAAGGGACCAGCCTGTACTACAGCCTGCCCCATGGCCGCTGGACCTTCACCCTCAACGTCAGCCGCATGCGCTACCGCGCGCCGATCCCGAACACTCGTTATGCCAGCAACGGCCGCAGCGAGTTCTTCGGCCTCGGCGCCGAACGCGTGCTGTGGCGCAATCACCAGGGCATGCTCAGCGCCAGCGCCCGGCTCGACCGCAAGCAACTGGTCAACCGTTTCGGCCCCGCCGTGCTGGCCCTGCAGAGCCCGACCCTGGCCACCGTCGAGGCCGGGCTCAACCTGCTGTGGCTCGAAGGCGGGCTGTGGAACGCCTACCTGGGGCTGAGCCAGGGCATGCACTGGCTCGGCGCCGACCGCCCATTCGCCCACAAGCAGGCGCCACGACCGGATTTCACCAAGTACCGCGCCAACCTGCTGCACCTGCGCCAGGGCCCCGCCCAATGGCCGTGGCGCTGGCAGAGCGAACTGGCGCTGCAATACAGCACCCATGTGCTGCCTGCCGTCGAACAGATGTCACTCAGCGACCATTCGGCCGTGCGTGGTTTCCGCCAGCACAACGTCTCCGGCGCCAGTGCCGGCGCCTGGCGCAATACCTTCAGCCAGCCACTGCCGCTGCCGGTACAGGTGCGCCCCACCGCAGGCCTGGACCTGGGCTGGGCCCGCTACGCACGCACCAGCCCATCGCAGCGCCTGGTCGGTGCCTCGGCAGGCGTCGAACTGAGCCTGCCGCACAGCCAGCTGCGCCTGGACTACCAGCGCGGGCTGTATGCCAGCGATCGACCACGCAAGGCGCTGGAGCAAGGCTTCTGGGTCGCGCAGTGGTCCCTGAACCTCTGAGCTACCAGCTCAGCCGGCGCTGCCCGACACGGTCTTGCGGCCCCAACCATTGCAGGCCGCGCAGCACCGGTGTCAGGCCGGCGTCAGCCGACATTGCGAAGTCGAGCTGCGCCCGCCGTGCCACCAGGTCGGCCTCCAGGCCAAGCTGGTGCTGACCTTGGCGAACCAGCCCCGCAGCCAGCCGCCAGCCCTGGCGGCAGTCCATTTCCAGCGTCCCCTGCCCCAATCCCAGGGACCACGGGGCGCTCAAGGCCAGATCGGCCACCGTGATCCGCCCTTCAGCGGCCAGGCAACGCTGCCCCGAGCCTTGCAGGCTGATGCCCCCTTGCCACTGCCCAGTCAGGCGGTATCCCAGGGCAGCGCTGGGCTGCGAGCCCACTGCCTGCAGCCCGGCCTGCCAACGCCACGGCCAGCCGCTCAGGCGCCCTTGCCAACCCTGGCCTTGAAAACCCAACCGCACCTGCAGGTCGCGCTGCCACGGTCGCCACGTCCATTGCACCGGGCCTGCCGCACCCAGCCGAACGGCCTGCCCTTGCCACAGGCTGCCGCTCACGCCCTCGGCCGGTAGCCCAACCCCCGCGACCAGCCAGCGTGCCGGCAGCTCGGTCAACAGTGTCAGGCAGAACACCAGGGCCACCCACAGCCCAGCCCGCCGGTTCATGGCCGCAGCCGCACGGTAAAGCGCAGCCCCTCGGTGTCTCGCTCCAGCCCCCACTGCAAAGGCTGCGCGCCATCATCGCGCAGGGCCTGCAACCAGCCTTGCAGCACCTGGGCATCGGCCACCTTGCCACGCGCCAGCCAACCTTCGTCCTCGGGCTGCACCTCGGCCAGCTCGATGCGTCGCGCCTGGGCCGACTGGTGCAACTCTTCCAGGGTCAATGCGGGTTGCTGTGCTGGCGCCGTCAGCGATTCGGCCAGCGCCCGCCACTGCGCCTGTTCGCGCCAGTAGGCGTTACCCTCGCGCAGCGCCAGCAGCACAACCAACAGCGCGACGGCGCCCCAGGCCAGCGATAACCGATGCTGCTGCAACCATTCGCGGTTCATGCTGCGCTCCCCAGGTCGAACACCACGCGACGCGCCTCGTCTTCCACCTGGACCTGCACGCCGATCGCCGTGGCCATGTCGTGCCAGGGCGCGACGTCGCCCTCGCCTTCCAGCTCCAGGTGCCAGCGCTGGCCGTCGTACCGCACCGCCCGCACCTGCCAGCCAGGGTGATCGCTCAACCAGGCATGGACCTGCGCCTGCACCGCGTCGAGCAGACGCAGGCGCACCTGGCTTTCACCGGCGTCGTCCCACAGGCGCTTGAGCGCCACCGCCGCCTGGCGTGGTGTCGCCTGGGGACCGGTCACCGCCAGCACCTGGGCGCGATAGACCTGGGCCTGTCGCCACTGTTGCGCGCACCACAGCCCGCCCCATGCCAAGGCAAGCGCCAGGCAGGCGACGGCCAGGCGCGATTGCCCGCCCTGCAAACGCGGGCGTGAGCGGGCACGTCGCGCCTCGAACACTCCCGGCAGGCCATCGAGCGGCGCCAGCACCTCTGGCCATGGGGCCTCGATGCATTCGGCGTCATCGGCCAGCCCGTCCAACGCCGGCGGCAGGCCGAGCGCCTGTGGCCAGGCCAACCAACGCGCCTGGCTTTTGTACAGGCTCGTCGTCCCTCGTCGCCAATGCCAACCCGCCGCGCCCACGCTGTCGGGCAGCAGCTGGAACTCAGCCCAGCAACGCTCCACCGGCAATGCCCAAGTGGCGCACTGAGCACGCCATTCGTCCAGCCTCGCCCGCGCCACCACCAGCAATTGCACCTGCCCCGCGTGACGCCCGATACAGGCACACAGCACCTCATCGACGCCTTGCAGCAAGCGGTCCTCGACCAGCAACGGCCACTCTTCGCGCTTGAGCCCGGGTGGCGCGGCCAGCTGGAAGTGGCTGCAATGCTCGCCGGGGACGATCAGGGCGACGCGCGCCTCGAGCCCTGGCGGTGGTTCCCCCAGTCCCTCGCGCACGGGGCGTCCCTGGATTACCAGCAGCCACTCCCAGACCTCGCCTGGGCGCAGCAGCAGCCAGGGTTGTGCCGGCGCCCGGCGGCGCCATTCAAGCTTCATGAGCGCCCCCAGGGCAGAACGAAGGTGCAGGTAAACGGTGCTCCATCACGCACTAGCTCCACGCGCACACCCCGCCCGGGGTGCGCCGGTTGTTCGGAAGGCCAGGCCAGCCAGCGGCCGGACTGGTGGTAGAGGATGTTCATCGCGCTGACCCGCTCCAGCCGTTCGCGCATCACCCACTGCGGGGCCGCGGCGGCATACAGGTCGGCCGAGGTTTCCAGCAGCAGGCGTTGTTCGCGGGGCTCGAAACGCAGGCGCTGGCGTTGCAGACGCGAGCCGCCCTCGGCCTGGGGCCAGGCTGCGGCGGCCACCCACAGCAACTGCTGGCGGTCGGGTTGCCAGTCGAGCCAGCGCGGCGCCAGCGGCAGGCGCTGTTCATACACACGGCGCAACACCGGGCTGTCGAAGCGCCGCTCCAGGGCCAGGCAGAAATCCAGCAAGCCGGTTTCGCGTACCTGTTCGTCGAGCCGCTCGCGCACCTTCAGCCAACCGTTGACCAGCGCCGACAGCATCACCCCGAGCAAGGCGGTGAGAGCCAGGGCCACCAGCAGCTCGATCAGGGTCATGCCCGCCTGGCGCCGCTTCATGGTCGCTCCAGGAACACGGTGTACTGCCCAAGCGGCAGGCGCTGGTCGCGGTCGGCATGCAGCAGCAACTCACCACGGCGCAGGTCGCGTACGCCGGTACGGCGCAGCTGCAGCTGCCAATGGCAGGCCTGCCCGCCCTCGACCAGCACGCCGCTGTCCTGGTTGGCCACCGGCCAGTACTGCTCGACCGCGAAACGTGCCTGCAGCTCGCGGGCGCACAGCAGGCCCAGGCGATGCTGCTGCACGGTGTCCTGCACAGCCAGGCGCTGGCGCAGGACCTGACTGGTGATCACCGCCAGGACCGCGGCGATGCCCAGGGCCACGCTCACTTCGAGCAAGGTGAACCCCCGTTGCCCGCGTTTCATGGCATCACGCTCACGCGCAACTGGCCACTGCGGTCCCAGTCCCAGCGCCGGCCGCCCTCGGCCCAGCGCCAGCGCACGGTGCCCGGGCGAGCCCAGCCATCGGGGGTGAACAGCAGCGCGGGCGTCTGGCTGGCCGGCCAGTCCGGGCGCAGGCCCTTGGGCCAATCGCCCAAGGCCACGGTTTCCACCTGCCATTGATCACCTTGGCGGCGCACGAACTCAGGTCGCTGGCCGTTCCAGCGAATCCCCCGCAGTTGCCCGGCATGACGTGCCAGGTCGGCCTGGGCCACGGTGGCGGCGGCCAGGCGGTCGAGGGTCTGGTCGACGCTGCTCCTTCCGCTGTCGAGCCAGGCCACCGCAAGGCTGGTCATCAGCGCGGCGATGGCCAGCACCACCAGCAGTTCGAGCAGGCTGAAGCCGCGCTGTTGGATCGCGACAGCGTGGGAGCGGGCTTGCCCCGCGATGGCGGTGGCATGGCCAACATTGCCATCGCGGGGCAAGCCCGCTCCCACGCAGTTGCGCTCATTTCGGGCAGGCATTTCAGAGCGCCCAATTGCCCAGGTCGGCATCGAGCCCTTCGCCGCCCGGCACGCCGTCGGCCCCCAGCGAATAGACATCGACCCGGCCATGCTCACCGGGCATGCGGTACTGGTACGGCGTGCCCCACGGATCCTCCGGCAGGCGACGGATATAGCCGTCGCTACGCCAGCTGCGCGGCAGCGGTTCCTGGGTCGGTTTCTTCGCCAGCGCCGCCAGGCCCTGCTCGTTGCTGGGGAAACGCAGGTTGTCCAGGCGGTACATGTCCAGCGCCTGCTCCAGGGTCGCAAGGTCGGCCATGACCTTCTGCTTCATAGCCTTGTCCTGGTTGCCCAGCACGCTGGGCGCGACCACGGCGATCAGCAGGCCGATGATGAAGATCACCACCATGATTTCCATCAGCGTGAAGCCACCTTGGCGGTTGCGTCGTTGTTGCATGAAAGGTCTCCTTGTCACAGTTGCAATCCCTGGTTGAGCTGCATGATCGGCAGCAGCACCGCCAGCACGATGAACAGCACCACCGCGCCCATCACCAGAATCATCAGAGGTTCGAACAGCGCCATGGCGGTGTCTACCTGGCGGGCGAAGCCACGTTCCTGGTCATCGGCCACCCGCTCGAGCATGTCGGCCAGGGTGCCGCTGGCCTCGCCGCTGCCAACCATGTTCACCAGCAGCGGCGGAAACTGGCCGGCGCCGTCCAGCGCGCGGTGCAGGCTGGTACCACCCTGCACCTGCTGGCGGACCTGCTCCATGGCGGCACGAATACGCAGGTTGCCGACCGTCTCGGTGGCCACCTGCAGGGCTTCGAGCAGGGCCACGCCACTGCCGGAGAGAATCGCCAGGCTGCGCGCCAGGCGCGCGCTTTCCAGCACCTGCAGCAGCGCGCCGACACGCGGCAGGCGCAGCAGCAGGTCGTCGCGACGCAGGCGCCAGTGCGGCTTGCGCAGCAGCCAGCCGCCAGCCACGGTCAGGCCGATCGCCAGCGCCAGCAGGTACGGCCCGGCATGGACCAGCCCCTGGCTGATGCCGATCAGCAGCGAGGTAATCAACGGCAGGCTCTGCCCGGAATGGGCGAACTGCTCGGTGAGCTTGGGCACCACGAAGGTCATCAGGCCGACCACCACCGCCAGCGACACGCCCATCAGCACCGCCGGGTAGATCAGCGCAGTGCGGGCCTTGTGACGCTGGCGCTGGACCTGCTCCAGGTGATCGGCCAGGCGCGCCAGCACCTGGCCCAGGCGCCCGGAGCGCTCGCCGGCCTCGACCAGCGCGCAGTAAAGCCCGGTGAACGGCGCGCCCTGGCGAGCCAGACTGCGGGCCAGTCCCAGGCCTTCGGCGAGGGAACCACGCAGGGTCACCAGCACCGCATGCAGGGCCGGCTGGCGCAGCTGCCGCTCCAGGGTGGCCAGGGCATCGACCAGTGGAATGCCGGCACCGACCAAGGTCGCCAGCTGCCGGGTCAGCTCGCACAGCTGGGCGCGGGTCAGGCGTTGGCGACGGGGCTGCGCGCTGTCCTGGCGCTGCAACTGCCGGGCGAACAAACCCTGCTCGCGCAGCAACTGGCGCGCATGCCGCTCGCTGTCGGCCTGCACGCTGGCCTTGTGCGCCTTGCCGTTCATGTCCACGGCCTGATAGCGATAGGTCGGCATGCTCAGCCCTGCACCACGCGCAGCACTTCGGCCAGGCTGGTCTCGCCACGGGCCAGGCAGTCGCGGGCCTCAGCTACCAAGCTCTGCCGACGGCCATCCAGGTAGGCCTGCATGGCCAGCTCGCTCTCGCCGTCGTAGAGCATCGCGATCAGCCCGGCATCCAGTTCGATGAACTCGTACAGCCCCAGCCGACCGACATAGCCACTGCCCTGGCAATGCTCGCAGCCAACCGGGTGATAGCTCTCGCGCAGGCTGCCCAGTTCCGGCCACAGCTCGCGCTCGGCAGTTTGCAGTGGATGAGCCACCGCGCAGGCACACAGCCGCCGCACCAGGCGCTGGGCCAGCACGCCGCGCAGGCACGAGGCGATCAGGAAGGGTTCGATGCCCATGTCGCGCAGGCGGGTCACCGCGCCCACGGCGCTGTTGGTGTGCAGGGTGGACAGCACCAGGTGACCGGTGAGGCTGGCCTGCACGGCAATCTGCGCGGTTTCCTGGTCGCGGATTTCGCCGAGCATGATCACGTCCGGGTCCTGGCGCAGGATTGCGCGCAGGCCGCTGGCGAAGGTCAGCCCGGCGCGGGGGTTGATGGCGGTCTGGCCGATGCCGGCGATGGCGTACTCGACCGGATCCTCGACGGTGAGGATGTTGCGGCTGCCGTCGTTCAGACTGTTGAGGCTGGCGTACAGCGTGGTGGTCTTGCCCGAGCCGGTCGGGCCGGTGGACAGCACGATGCCGTTGGACCGCGCCAGGCATGAGCGCAAGCCGCGCAGCACGGCGGCGGGCATGCCCAGGTTGTCCAGCGCCAGCAGGCTGGCCTGCTTGTCGAGCACGCGCATCACCACCCGCTCGCCATGGATCCCGGGCAGGGTCGAGACCCGCACATCCACCTCGCGCCCGGCCGCGCGCAGGGTGATGCGGCCGTCCTGGGGCTGGCGCTTCTCGGCGATGTCCAGCCGGGCCATGACCTTGATCCGCGACACCAGCATCGCCGACAGCGCCCGGGGCGGGCGCAGCACTTCGCGCAGGTGGCCGTCGACGCGCAGGCGCACCACCAGGCTCTGCTCGAAGGTCTCGATATGGATGTCCGAGGCGCGCAGGCGCAGGGCCTGGCCGAACAGGCCGTTGATCAGGCGGATCACCGGGGCTTCGTCATCGCTTTCCAACAGGTCCTCGATGCGCGGCATCTCGCTCATCAGGCTGTCCAGGTCGACCTGCTCGCCGATGCCTTCGATCAAGGCCTCGTTCGCCGCCTCGCCGGCCTGGTAGAGCTGGCCGAGCCGCTCGTCGAAGTTCGCGCTGTCGAGGTGCTCGACGCCCACCGGCTGGCCATGCACGCGCAGCAGCTCCTGCAACTGGTCGCTGTCGGCGTCGCTGCGCAGCCACAGCTGCCAGCCGCCTTCGGTCGGCGCCATGGCCACGCCGCTCTGGCGCGCCAGGCGATAGGGCAGCATCACCAGTCACCGCCTTCGAGGCGTGCCCGGCTGGAGGGAAACACCTGCAGCAGCGGCAGGCCTTCGGCCAGAGCCGGCAGCTTGAGCGGGGTGTTCTGTTGCAGGCTCTGGTACTTCTGCTGGCTCAGCCCGGCCAGGCTCTCGCCGTCGCGCAGGATGCGCGGGCGGATGAACACCATCAGGTTCTGCTTGGTGTTCTTGCTGGCGTCGGAGCGGAACAGCCGGCCCAGGTAGGGAATGTCGCCGAGCAGCGGCACGCGCTGGTTGCTGGTGGAGAGCTCGTCGCTGATCAACCCCCCGAGGATCACCAGGCCGTTGTCCTCGACCATCACCTTGGTCTTGATCTCGCGCTTGTTGGTGATCACGTCGCTGGCGGCGCTGGAGTCGGCGATCGACGACACCTCCTGGACGATGTCCAGGCGCACGCTGTTGTCGACATTGACCTGCGGCTTGATGCGCAGCTTCACCCCCACCTCCTTGCGCTCGATGGTCTGGTAGGGGTTGGCGTTGTTCTGGGTGACGGAACCGGTGACGAACGGCACTTCCTGGCCGACCAGGATCGACGCCTCGGCGTTGTCCAGGGTCAGCAGGGTCGGCGTGGACAGCAGGTTGAAGCCGCTCTTGCCCTTGAGCGCGTTGACCAGCATGGCGAAGTTGAAGCCGCCGCCGATATGGCCGATGCCGGCGGTGGCGCCGGTGGTGGCCGACAGCAGCTTGCCGAGTTTTTCGTTGTCGCCGCTGCTGGCAGCCCCGGCGATGCTGGCGATGTTCACCCCGTTGCCGCCGAAGTTGACGATGCCGGCGCCGAACTTCTCGTCGGCGAACAACCACTGCACGCCCAGCTCCTGGGCGCTGCTGTCGGACACCTCGGCGATGATCGCCTCGACCACCACCTGCGCCCGGCGGATGTCCAGCTGCTCGACGATGCTGCGGAAGGCGGCCAGCTCGCTGTCCGGGCCGACCATGACCACGGCGTTGGTGCCCTCCTCGTATTCCAGGCGGATCCCCGAATCGCTGGCCGCCGGCACCGGCGCCGCGTCCTTGCCCTCGCCTTCGGCGGCCGGTACCGCGCCGGCCTGGCTCAGGCCGCGCAACACCTTGACCACCTCGGCGGCGTTGGCATGGCGCAGGTACATGACCTGGGTATTGCTGCTGCGCAGGTTGTCGCCGGGCCGGTCGAGCTGGGCCAGCAAGGCCCGCACCCGCTCGCGGCTGTCGGCGCTGCCGCGTACCAGCAAGGCGTTGCTGCGCGGATCGGCGACCACCTGGGCGGCATCGCCGCCCTGCTCGCGGGCCAGCAGGCGGGTCACCAGGCCCGCGGTGTCGGCGGCGCTGGCGTGCTTGAGCGGGATGACCTGCAACGGCTCGTCGCTGACCTGGTCGAGCTGGCGCAGCAGGCTGTCGATGCGCTCCAGGTTGCTGCGCCAGTCGGTGACCACCAGCAGGTTGGCGGCCGGGTACGGCGTGATCACGCCGACCCGTGGGTCGATCAGCGGCTTGAGGATGCCGAGCATCTGCTCACTGGCGGCGTTGCGTACGTTGAACACGCGGGTGGCGACGCCATCGCTGCCCTCGGACTTCTTGCCGGCGCTCTCCACCGGCACCGGCTCCAGGCGCGCGGCCTGGTCGGGGACGATTTTCACGCTGCCATTGGGCAGGTCCACGGCGGCGAAGCCCTGGGCCCGCAGCTGGGCCAGGAAGATATCGTAGATGGCGTCGGCGTCATGCCGATCGACCGTGCGCACGGTGACCTTGCCCTGCACCCGCGGGTCGACGATGAAGGTGGTGCCGGTGATGCGTGACACACTGTTGATGAACTCACCGAGCTCGGTGTCGACGAAATTGACCTCGTACAGCGGCGTGCCGTCGTCGGCGAACACTTCCGGCTCTTCGGCCCGGGCCAGGGACATGCCGAGCATCAGCAGCCCGGCCAGACAGTACCTTGCGATCATCATTCATCCTTGGCGCTTGAAGCCGGTCACGGCGGGGCGTGGCGGCCAGGGCAGGCGCTCGCGCCGGCCGTTGTTGTCGAAGATCAGGCCATCGACGTCGATGTCCTGCAGCACGATGCCCGGCGCCAGGCGCTGGCCACGGCCGAGGGTGCGCACCTGCTGGCCGTGGCGCAGCACCACCACGCTGGCCGATAGCGGCTGGGCCTTGAGCCCGCCCAGGTAAGCCAGGGGCAGGCGGGTGATGGGAATACTTCCGTCATCGACGGGGGCTTGCCAGTGCTCCACCAGCAGGCCCGGCAGCGCGACATCCGCCTGAACCGGTGCGCTGGCCGGCAGCGGCTGGCGGCTGAGCAGCAGCACGCATTGCGCCGCCAGCCAGCCGGCCAGGCTCAGCAAGGCGAAGGTGGCCAGGCGCGAAGTCACGCCGCCACCTGGTGCGGGTGCCAGCCCGGATGGCCCTGGACGTAGCGCACCGCCGGCAATTGCAGTGTTGCCAGCGCCCAGCCCGGCGTCTGCCGGGTCAGCCAGGCTTCCAGGGTCTGCCACAGCGGTACACCGGCCTGGGCGTCGAAGTGCAGGCCGAAGGTGCGGCACAGGCCCTCGACCGGTTGCAGGCCGATGATGCGCTTGCCGTTGGGGCTGTAGCTCACCTGCCAGCCCTGGCTTTGCCAACGCGGCAGGTCCTGGCTGTTGTCCAGCAGCAGCGGGTCGCCGAACAGTTGCTCGGCGGCGTTCTCCAGCACCTGTTCGACCTGACGCGCCGGGGCTTCGACTACCGGCGCGGGGTAGCCGCCGGTGAGGCTGATCAGGTGTTCGCGGGTAATCGGCTCGCCCGCTTGCAGCGGGTAGTCGTAACGCAGGCCGGGCAGCAGCACCGGCATGCTCGAATCGTCGGCCAGGGCCTGGTGCAGCAATCGGTCCCAGCTGCCGCCACGGGTATCGCGGCGCCACAGCGCCTCGGGGGCACGGGCCAGGGGCTGGTCGAGCCAGGCGGCATGGCCGCTGCGCTGGCGTTGCAGCTCGCCGCGCAGCTGGCTGGCGCGGGCCTGGGCTTGCGGCCCGAGGCTGTGCTCGAAGGCCGGGAAGAACCGCGCCTCGAACTGCCACTGGCCACCGGCCTGGCGGCACCGCAGGCGAAACGCGCCGCTGGCCCGGCAGCCGGCGAACAGCACCGGCACCCGCCGGCCACTGGCCTGGCTCGCCAGTACCGGCGCGGGCCACAGGTCCTGGCCGCGGGCGCACAGCAGCACATCCACTTCCGGCACCCGCTCGGCCAGCCACAGTCCGGGGCCGGTACCGACATCCGCCAGCGCCACCACCAGGTCGGCCTCGCGCCGGGCCTGCTGGAAGCTTGGTTGCAGCGACTGGTACCACTGTTTCAGCGAGGCTTTCTGGTCCTGGGCGTAAGGGTCGGTGACACCCACCACCGCAATGCGCACGCCGCCGCGCTGGAACACCTTGACGCCTTCGACGCCCAGCGCCTTGGCCTGGGTGTCGGCAAGGCCGGCGCCGAGGGTAATAGAGGAAGACTGGCGATAGAGCCCGGCGCTGCGCTGCGGCCACAGCACCCGCTCGTCGCTGCTGACCCGCACCTCGCTGCCGAGCAACTGGCTGCCCTGCACGCCGCTCTCGCCCTGGGTGAGGTAGGCCAGGCCGCTGCCGTTCCAGCACTGGCCGTTCTCCAGGGTCAGGCACTGCTCGCTGCCGGCTTCGACGCGCAATTGCTCGAGCAACGCCGCGAGTACCGCGTAACCACCGGTACGGGCTTGCCCGCTGAGGCCGGCGTCGAGCAACGGCGCCAGTTCCGGCTGCCCGGCACTGGCATTGGGCCCACTCATCCACGGCGCGCGGCCCAGGTGGCTCACCGGCCCCAGGCGGGTGGCCGGCACCACGGCCTGGCCCGGCTGGCGGGCATCGAGGGTGTCGGCCACATACAGCAGGTCCAGCGCCCGGTCGCTGCCGCCACGCGGCCCCGGTAGCGCGGAACAGGCGCCGAGCAACGGCGCCAGCGCACCGACGCCCATCCACCCGATCACCTCGCGCCTGCCCACACTGCTTGCCATCGACTCCGCCATCCCTGTTCACGTTGGGCTCCGGATATTGCGGCGTTGGCGTGACAGTTTGATGGCAGAAATCCGCTGCTAATTCCAAAACAGACTTGATTAGGCCTTTAGTAATAGCAGCGCGTTTTAAACGCCCTTTAACATTTCTGCCAATCAATCGACATACTTGCCGTCTACAGTCGCGGTTTCCTTCAACTCAGCTAATAAAAGGACACCCTGATGAGTCGAGATACCGGCGATAACCTGGACCGGAACCTGAGCGGCAACCTGCCGATGGCCAGTGTCATGGACACCTACCTGAGCCGTCGCGCCGTGGTGCGCGGCAGCCTCGGCGCCGCCATCGCCATGATCGCCGGCACCGGCCTGACCGGTTGCTTCGACGGCGGCGGCGGTTCCGACAACGACGATCCGGCGCCCCAGCCGGAGAAACCGAAACTCAAGCTGGGCTTCAATTCAATCCCAGGCTCGCGCACCGATGCCTGCGTGGTCGCCGCCGGCTACAGCGCCTATGTGCTGGCGCCCTGGGGCACGCCGCTGAACGCCACCGCCAACCCATGGAAGGCCGACGGCAGCAACACCTCCACCGACCAGGCCAACGCCATGGGCATGCACCATGACGGCATGCACTTCTTCCCCATCAACGGCAGCTCCAGCGATGGCCTGCTGGCGATCAACTTCGAGTACATCGACACCGCCGCCCTGCACCCGGCCGGCCCTACCACCGTCGCCGGCAAGCGCCCGGTCGAGGAGGTGCGCAAGGAGATCAACGCCCATGGCGCGGGCGTGGTGCGTATCAGCAAGGTCGCCGGGCGCTGGCAGGTGGTCGACAACGACCCGCTCAACCGCCGCTTCACCACCGTCTCGCTGATGGACATTGCCGGCCCCCTGCGCGGCACCGACCACGTCAAGACCAAGTTCTCGCCCACCGGCACCCAGTGCCGCGGCACCAACAACAACTGCGGCAACGGCTACACCCCGTGGGGCACCTACCTGACCTGCGAAGAGAACTGGCCCGGCATCTTCGTCAACAAGGGCACGCGCCCGGCCAACCAGGTGCGTATCGGCGTCGCCACCAGCAGCGGCCAGTACAAATGGGAAACCGCGGCCGGTGACGCCAGCGAAGTGGCCGGCGAGTTCGCCCGCTTCGACATCACCCCCACCGGCGCCAGCGCCACCGACGACTTCCGCAACGAAGCCAGCACCTACGGCTACATCGTCGAGATCGACCCGTACACCAGCAACACCCTGGCAGTGAAACGCACCGCTCTGGGCCGTTTCCGCCACGAAGGCTGCTGCCCGGGCCTGCCGGTGGCCGGCAAGCCGCTGGTCTGGTACACCGGCGACGATTCCAACAACGAGTACCTGTACAAGTTCGTCTCCGACGCGCTATGGGACCCGGCTGACGCCAACCCGGCCGACCGCCTGGCCACCGGCGCCAAGTACCTGGACAAGGGCAAGCTCTACGTGGCCCGCTTCGACGCCAACGGCACCGGCGCCTGGCTGCTGCTCGACGTCGCCACCCCGACCACCGGCGGCAGCACCCTCGGCGCGCTGTTCACCGATTTGCCAGGCATCATCCTCAACACCCGTGGCGCCGCCGACGCCGTGGGCGCCACGCCCATGGACCGCCCGGAGTGGACCGCCGTCAACCCGCTCAACGGCGACGTCTACCTGACCCTGACCAACAACAGCGCGCGCACCGCCGCCAAGGTCGACGCGGCCAACCCGCGCGGCCCGAACCGCCATGGCCACATCATCCGTTGGCACGACAGCGACGACCACAAGACCTTCACCTGGGACATCTTCGTGTTCGGCGCCAACGCCGCCGGCGCCCCGGACATCAACCGCTCGGGCCTGACCGAACTGAACCAGTTCGCCAGCCCCGACGGCATGAGCTTCGATAGCCGCGGCGTGCTGTGGTTCGAGACCGACAACGGCGAGGCTACCCTGACCAGCTACACCAACGACCAGCTGCTGGCGGTGATCCCCACCGACCTTGTGGACGCCAACGGCAAGCAGATCCCGGTCAACGCCACCAACCAGGCGGCCCTGCGCCGCTTCTTCGTCGGGCCGAACGGTTGCGAGGTGACGGGCATCGCCTTCACCCCGGACAACAAGACGATGTTCGTCAACATCCAGCACCCGGACAACTGGCCGACCACCGACAAGGCCACCGATGTCACGCCGACCGGCACCTCGGTGCGGCCACGGGCTTCGACGGTGGTGATCCAGCGTAACGATGGCGGGGAGATCGGTACGGCCTGATCGATCAGCTTTAGCCTCACGCCGCTCCCACAAGGACTTGCATACTCCTTGTAGGAGCGGCCTTGTGCCGCGAATGGGCTGCGCAGCAGCCCCGACGAATGCAGCGTCAACACCGAACCCTGGGGCCGCTGCGCGCCCCATTCGCGGCACAAGGCCGCTCTCATGGCACAAAACATAATTCTTTGATTTGACTGGAGCAGCGGGGGGGGGGGGGGGGGGGGGGGGGGGGGGGGGGGGGGGGGGGGGGGGGGGG
>NZ_JAQMYQ010000046.1:0-48056 GCF_028369275.1 Mitsuaria sp. RG | reverse complement strand
GGGGGGGGGTTTACCCGCGAAAAGGCCATCAATCATTGCGAATAAGTGCGCAGGAAATTGCCGATCCGGCCAATGGCCTGTTCCAGGTCATCCACCCGCGGCAGCGTCACCACGCGGAAGTGGTCCGGCCATGGCCAGTTGAACGCCGTGCCCTGGACGATCAGCAGCTTCTCCGACAGCAGCAGGTCGAGCACGAACTTCTCGTCGTTGAAGATCGGGCAGACCTTCGGGTCGATCTTCGGAAACGCGTACAGCGCGCCCATCGGCTTGACGCAGCTCACCCCGGGGATGGCATTGAGCAGCTCGTAGGTGCGGTTGCGCTGCTCCAGCAGGCGGCCCGGCGGCAGCACCAGGTCGTTGATGCTCTGGTAGCCGCCCAGGGCGGTCTGGATCGCGTGCTGGGCCGGCACGTTGGCGCACAGGCGCATGTTGGCCAGCATGTCGATGCCTTCGATGTAGCTCTGGGCGTGGTGCTTGGGCCCGGAGATGATCAGCCAGCCGGAGCGGAAGCCCGCCACCCGGTACGACTTGGACAGGCCGTTGAAGGTCAGGCACAGCAGGTCCGGGGCCAGCGACGCGGTGCTGATGTGCACGGCCTCGTCGTAGAGGATCTTGTCGTAGATCTCGTCGGAGAACACCACCAGGTTGTGCTGGCGCGCCAGCTCCAGCATGCCCAGCAGCAATTCCTTGGAATACACAGCGCCGGTCGGGTTGTTCGGGTTGATGATCACCAGGGCCTTGGTGTTCGGGGTGATCTTGGCCTTGATGTCGTCCAGGTCGGGGAACCAGTCGGCCTGCTCGTCGCACAGGTAGTGCACCGGCTTGCCGCCGGCCAGGCTCACCGCGGCGGTCCACAGCGGGTAGTCGGGAGCCGGGATCAGCACCTCGTCGCCGTTGTTGAGCAGCGCCTGCATCGACATCACGATCAGCTCGGACACACCGTTGCCGAGGTAGATGTCCTCGATGGTGACGCCTTCGATTTCCTTCTGCTGGCAGTACTGCATCACCGCCTTGCGCGCGCTGAACAGACCCTTGGAGTCGCTGTAGCCCTGGGCGGTGGGCAGGTTGCGGATCACGTCCTGGAGGATCTCGTCCGGCGCCTCGAAACCAAACGGCGCCGGGTTGCCGATGTTCAGCTTGAGGATGCGGTGGCCTTCCTCTTCCAGGCGTTTGGCGTGCTTGAGCACTGGGCCGCGAATGTCGTAGCAGACATTGGCGAGCTTGTTCGATTTGCTGAACTGCATGATGAGATCCCGAGTGAGAATACGCGCCGCCCCTGCTCGAAAGGTTTGAAAGGGCGGGAAGCGGGTGCCAGACTGGCTGCCTTGCACACGAAGCCACCTAATATACGTGCCACCCGCGCCAGGGAAAAGCCGGTGCGAGGTGAAAATCAGCCTGCCGAGGTCCCATCATGCAAAAGATCGACAAAACCCTGGACGAATGGCGCGCCATGCTCGATCCGGCCCAGTACCAGGTGTGCCGGCTCAAGGGCACCGAGCGGCCGTTCAGCGGCAAGTACAACAGCGAGCGCCGCGACGGCATCTACCACTGCATCTGCTGTGACCTGCCGCTGTTCGACGCCAAGACCAAGTTCGATTCCGGTTGCGGCTGGCCGAGCTTCTACGCGCCGATCGAGGAGGCCGCGATGATCGAGATCCGCGACACCTCCCACGGCATGATCCGCACCGAAGTCACCTGCGCCCAGTGCGACGCCCACCTGGGCCATGTATTTCCCGACGGCCCGCCGCCGACCGGGCTACGCTACTGCATCAACTCGGTGTGCCTGGACCTCAAGCCACGCGATTGACGGAGAGCGAACATGGCCGATGCGCTGCTGGACATCCCCTGCGTCACCCTCGGTGGCGAACAGAAAGTGCTGGGCGACTTCGCCGGCAAGGCGCTGCTGGTGGTCAACACCGCCAGCCAGTGCGGTTTCACCCCGCAATACAAGGGCCTCGAACGCCTGTGGCAGGAGTACCGCGACCAGGGCCTGGTGGTGCTGGGCTTCCCCTGCAACCAGTTCGGCAAGCAGGAGCCGGGCGACGCCCGGGAGATCGCGCAGTTCTGCGAGCTCAACTTCGGCGTGAGTTTTCCGCTGTTTCGCAAGGTCGAGGTCAACGGCCCCGGTGCCCACCCGCTGTTCGCCGAGCTCAAGCGCCGGGCGCCGGGCGTGCTGGGCACGCAGAAGATCAAGTGGAACTTCACCAAGTTCCTGGTCGACCCGCGCACCGGCAAGGTCAGCCGCTTTGCCCCGACCACCAAGCCCGAGGCGCTGAAGTCGGCGATCGAGCCGCTGCTCAACCGCTGACCGGCACCCAGTGCTCGATCAGCGCCAGCAGTTCCTCGCGGCGGAACGGCTTGGCCAGGTAGTCGTTCATGCCTGCGGCGCGGCAGCGCTCGCGCTCCTCGGGCATGGCGTTGGCGGTCAGCGCGACGATCGGCAGCTCCGGCCAGCGGCTGCTCTGGCGGATCCGTCGGCTGGCCTCGTAGCCATCCATCACCGGCATGTTGCAGTCCATCAGCACCAGGTCGAAGCTGTCCCGCTCCAGGCAGTCCAGGGCCTCCTGGCCGTGGGCAGCCACCTGCACCTGGCAGCCGAGCTTGCCCAGCATGCCCTTGGCCACCAGCTGGTTCACCGGGTTGTCCTCCACCAGCAGGATGCGCGCCCTCAGCTCCCTGGAGGCCGGTACCTCGTGGGGCAGTGGCGCGTTGGGCTCGCCCTGCAAGGTGCGGCGCAGGGTCTGGTACAAGGCATTGCGTGCCAGGGGGCGGGCCAGTTGCTGCAAGGGCGCCAGTTGCTCGGCCTGCTCGGTGGGCAGGAAGTTACCGTAGGCGGTCACCAGCAGGATCGGTGCCTCGATGGCCGGGCGCAGGTCGAGCACGTGGTCCAGGTCGTCGGTAATCAGCAGGTCGACAGCCGTGCCGGCCAGGTCCTTGGCATCCTCATGACGCACGTATTCCAGCCCCCAGCGCGGCAACAGCCCCTCCAGCAGCTCGGCCAGGCCACTGCCGGGGTTGCCCAGGGCCACCACCCGCCCGTTCAATGGCGCCGGCGGGATCGCCTCGGTGTGCGCCGGTAGCGGCAGGTCGGCGCTGAAGCGGCTGCCGAAGCCGGTTTCGGACTGGATATGCAGATGCCCCTGCATGGCCTTGCACAGGTTGCGGGTCAGGGCCAGGCCCAGGCCAGTGCCGCCGTACTGGCGAGTGATGCCGGCGCCGGCCTGGGTGAACGGCTGGAAGATCCGCGCCTGGGCCTCCTCGGGGATGCCGATGCCGGTGTCGCTCACCTCGAGGCGGATACCGCCGACGATGCTGCAAAGGCGCACGTCGACGCGGCCGAAACGGGTGAACTTGAGGGCGTTGGACAGCAGGTTGCTGACGATCTGCCGCACCCGGGTCGGGTCGCCCAGCACCGTGCTGGGGAAGTCAGGGGCGACCAGGCAGGTCAGCTCGACGCTGGGCGCGGCGTTTTGCGACAGCAGGTTGGCGGTGTCCTCGACCATGGCGCCGAGGTCGAACGGAATGCGCTCGAGCTCCAGCTGGCCAGCGTCGAACTTGGACAGGTCGAGGATATCGTTGAGCAACTCCACCAGTACCTTGCCCGAGTCGTGGGCGATCGACAGCTGCTGGCGCTGCTCGGGCGCCAGGCCACTGTCCAGGGCCAGGGCGATCATGCCCAGCATGCCGTTGAGCGGGGTGCGGATCTCGTGGCTCATGTTGGCCAGGAAGGCGGCGCGGGCCTGGGCCATGTCCAGGGCGCGCTGGCGCGCCTCGTCCAGCTCCTGGTTGGACAGGCTCAGGCGGCTGTTGCTGGCCTTGAGCTCGGTGGTGCGCGCCGAGACGATGTCCTCCAGCTCGTTGAGGTACTGGGTCAGACGGTTCTCGGCGGTGCGCCGCTGCTGGATCTCGGTGGCCATGCTGACGAACTGCTGGTTGGCGACCCGCACCAGCACGCCGATCTCGTCGTTCTCGTGGCCCTTGGGGCAGTCCACGCGGTTCTGCCTGGGCGTGCGCGCATCGTTGCCGCTGAGCGCGCCGATCACCGTCACCAGCGGCTTGGTCAGCATCAGGTAGAACAGCCCCAGGAGAATGCCGGTGAGCACCAGGCTGCGGGCAAAGCCGTTGACCAGGGTGACCCCGGCGCGGTCGAGGAAGCGCCCGCCGAAGGTGTAGGTGTCGACATCCAGGTAAAGGGTGCCGAGGTATTCGTCGGGCATGTGGGCGAGGAACAGTCGGTCCTGGAACTGGCGCTGCTCGCCGAACAGGAAGTCCGACAGCGGTCGGTAGCGGCTCTCCGTGCTGGGGCGCTGCACGTCGGCCAGCACGGTGTCGTTGTTGTCGATCAGCCGCGCACGGATCAGCGCTGGCGATTTCAGCAGGCCGCCGGTCAGCTCCTGGGCCAGCTCCGTGTCGATGTTGTAGGCGATGCGCGAGGCCGTGTCGTGGCTGATCTTCAACAGTGCCTGAATTTCACGGTTGATGGACGCGTCTTCGCTGGCATAATCGATGCCGATCTGGATGAGACTGAGCAATGTTCCCAGGATGAAGCCGACCAGGACTGTCAACCGGGCTTGCTTGTATGACAGGCGATTGGTGAACTTGATATCCATGGGTCCCAAGCCGGTTACTTGCTCCGTGCGCTGCGCAAGCATAGCCGATCAGCCCTGGCTGCTGGCGGGTCTGTCGAACATTCAGCTTTTGTCCGTGCCGGCCCCTTCGCGGGTAAACCCGCTCCCACAGGGTCCACTGCCTGCTGTGGGAGCGGGTTTACCCGCGAAGGGGCCGGCACGGTACCGAAACCTGATTTGCAGGAGCCCTCATGGACACCCGCCTTACCGCTTTCCTTGACCGCGCAGAATCCGTCCTCGCCCGCCTCGAACCCCTGCTGCCGGCCCCGCGCCCGGACATCGACTGGACCCGCACCCTGGCCGCCCGCTGGCAGCGCGACGGCCGCAGCGGCTACCTGATGCCCCTCGAAGTCAGCCTCGACATCCGCCTGTCCGACCTGATCGGCGTCGATCAGCAGCGTGAACAGCTGGGCCGCAACACCCACCAGTTCATCAACGGCATGCCGGCCAACCACGCCCTCTTGTGGGGTTCGCGCGGCACCGGCAAGTCGTCGCTGGTGCGTGCGCTGTTGGCCGAGCATGCCGGCGCCGGCCTGCGCCTGATCGAAATCGAGCGCGACCACCTGGCCGACCTGCCGCGGGTGGTCGAGCAACTGCAAAAACTTGAACAACGCTTCATCCTGTTCTGCGACGACCTGTCGTTCGAAGCCGGGGAGGGTGACTACCGGGTGCTCAAGAGCGTGCTCGACGGCTCGCTGGAGCAAGCCCCGGACAACGTGCTGCTGTACGCCACCTCCAACCGCCGCCACCTGGTGCCGGAGAAGCAGAGCGACAACGAGAACTGGAAGATGGTCGACGGCGAGCTGCACCCCAACGAGGCGGTGGAGGACAAGATCGCCCTGTCCGACCGTTTCGGCCTGTGGCTGTCGTTCTACCCGTTCAGCCAGGAGCATTTCCTCAACGTGGTCGAGCACTGGATCGGCCAGCTGGCGCGCCCGGCCGGGCTGCAGTGGCAGCGCAGCGAAGCGCTCGACATCCTCGCCGTACGCTGGGCCACCGGCCGCGGCAACCGTAATGGCCGTTGTGCCTATCAGTTCGCCCGCTACTGGGTCGGGCTGCAATTGCTGGAGCAGAAATAAATGATCGACCTCAACGCCAGTGGCCAAGGCCTCGATGGCTACGACCTGCTGGCCGCGCAAGTGCAGGCGCTGTTCGCCGACGAGCGCGACTTCATCGCCAACGCCGCGCAGTTCTCGGCCTTTTTGTACAACCAGGTAGAGGACCTGAACTGGGCGGGCTTCTATATCAACCGCAACGAAGAACTGGTGCTCGGCCCGTTCCAGGGCCAGGTGGCCTGCGTGCGCATCCCCTTCGGCCGGGGCGTGTGCGGTGCCGCGGCGGCTACCCGCACGACCCAGCGGGTCGAGGATGTGCATGCGTTCCCCGGGCATATCGCCTGTGACAGCGCGTCCAACAGCGAGTTGGTGATCCCGTTGGTCAAGGCCGGCAGGCTGATCGGCGTGCTCGACCTGGACAGCCCGAAGCTGGCGCGCTTCAGCGAGGCCGACCAGGTGGGGCTGGAGCGGTTGGTCGAGGTTTTCCTCGAGTTGACCGATTGCTGAAATGAAGAAGGGGCCTGCGAAGGCCCGTTTCTTTATCAAGATCGCTGGGGCTGCTTTGCAGCCCTATCGCGGCACAAGGCCGCTCCTACAGGCAATCGCAACCCTCTGTAGGAGCGGCCTTGTGCCGCGATAGGGGTGCGAAGCGCCCCCCAGAATCCCGATCAGTCGTAAATAACCTTCTTCTTCCAGGTCTCATCCTCATCAGTCTTGAGCCCCTGGGTCAGCGCATTCTGTTCGTTCTCCGCCGGCTCCATCTGGTCCAGCACCTGGGCGTTGGCCCGGTTCAGCAGTTTCTCAAGGTAAGTCAGCTGCTCTTCATACTGCTTGGGCTCAGGCTGCTTGCGCAGGTACTGCACGCCACGCTCGAACGCCAGGCGCGCCTGCCCCGGCTGGTTTTGCTGCAGGGCCTGCTGGCCGAGGTTGTTGAAGAACTCGATATGCAGCAACACCAGGATATGGCGGATCTCCTTGACCCAGTACTTGCCCTCGTTGGTCGCGAGGAACCCTTCCTGGGTGGCGCGCACGATCTGGTTGTGCAGCAGCTCCAGCAAAAAGCGCACATCCTTGGCCTTGACCTCGGTTTGGATCGGCGAGGGCGGGTTGCTGACCGGGATTCTCTCACCCTGGCCGATCAGCCCCTCCAGCTCGGCGATACGTGCCTTGAGGTCACCACTGTGCTTGTCCAGCGCCAGCTGGCGCTGGTTGAGGTTCAGTTCGAGGCGGGTCAACAGCAGCTTGAGCGCAGGCGTCATGAACTGCCCGGGGAAGGTCTCGGTGATTTCGCCGCAGCGGCGCAGGCGGTCGGCCAGCTCGACCTTGAGCCGTGCACGCTCGAGCTTGCCGTTCTCGACCACATTGTTGAGGTAGCCGATCACGATCAGCAGCGCGATACCCGCAACGATAAGCAGGGTGATCAGAAGTGGTGTCACCGTTAACGCCTCATGAAGAAGTTTTGCATCTATCGAGAGTGTAGTGAGTCCGCCCGAAAGCGAACAGTGCAGCCTGGCGGACAGTCCTGCGCGCCCTTGAATCCGTGAAGCATTCGTGGGAGCGGGCTAGCCCCGCGATGAGGCCCTCAAGCCTTGCTTATATGTATCGGCCCATCATCCAAAACCTACAGATAGTGGCACATCGCTACGAGCTTGCCGAGCCAACGTCAGAAAAGCAACGCCAATCCCCGGACGCATCCTGCACCACCGCCCATGACGACGGGAAGTCATTGATTTAAATAAATTTCTACAAAGGGGTTGACGACCTTCCAAGGCATCCATAGAATGCGCGCCACTTGCAGCGTAAAGCACACAGCGAAACGCGGCAGGGAGTGAAAGCAAGCAGTACTTTAATAGGTAATGCGAGCAGCGTGTCCCCTTCGTCTAGTGGCCTAGGACACCGCCCTTTCACGGCGGTAACAGGGGTTCGAGTCCCCTAGGGGACGCCATATTTGCGGGAATAGCTCAGTTGGTAGAGCACGACCTTGCCAAGGTCGGGGTCGCGAGTTCGAGTCTCGTTTCCCGCTCCAGTTTCTCCGGCACTGCTTAGGCAGGGCAGGAAAAGAAAATCCAGGCTGAATCGTGAGGTTCATGTTCTGGTGCGCTGAAAAGCGTCGGCTTAGTCCCCTTCGTCTAGTGGCCTAGGACACCGCCCTTTCACGGCGGTAACAGGGGTTCGAGTCCCCTAGGGGACGCCATATTTGCGGGAATAGCTCAGTTGGTAGAGCACGACCTTGCCAAGGTCGGGGTCGCGAGTTCGAGTCTCGTTTCCCGCTCCAGTTTCAACGCATCGTTTCCGACGGTGCAGGTGGTGAAGGTCGTCAAGGCGCTTCACGCCACATGCGGTAAAGCTTCACCCTGCGGGAATAGCTCAGTTGGTAGAGCACGACCTTGCCAAGGTCGGGGTCGCGAGTTCGAGTCTCGTTTCCCGCTCCAAATTGAAAACGCCACTTCGTTTGAAGTGGCGTTTTTTTTTGCTCGCGAGATTGGTTTTTTGGGGCGAGCTGGCTCTGCACACCTATCAATTTTACTAGTTGGCTAATGTCGTCTGGGGGCGTACAACGGCATGGAGCTACTCGTTACGCCCGATGTTCGTACTCATACCATCAGTTATTACTCTGTCGGGGGAGAATGTTGGGCGCGCCTGATCCCACTCCATTCTGTCTTGAACAAGGAAGGAGCAATGACCGTGACGATCGAAACGACGGATTTGGAAGTCCAGCTGGAGATATGTAAACGGGCGGTCGATGCGTGGAGGCGTTATGAAGAAAGTAAAGGGAAGCAGCCCCCTTCGCAGGTAGAACGACTTCGACTGGAAGCAGAGTTCTTATGTTCTTCGGCGCATCATTTTTTCGGGGGTGTGGCTAGGATTCCCCCTGACTTGCTAGATCGTGATTTGGCGGAGTGAATTCACTTGTCCCGCTCAGGTGATTGGGGTTCCCGGCCCAGATGGGGCCGGGATGCATCTACATCAGTGAATATCACCCTGAGCAGGCTTGGCTAGCAGTTGCTTTTCTTGGTGCCAATCAAACGCTTCGCCGTTCTGCTCGACCTCGTACCGTCGCTCTTCCAGCGTTTGGTAAAGCTCCAGCTCTTCATCCGGCATGAAGTGCAGGCAATCGCCACCAAAGAACCACAGCAGGTCACGCGGCACCAGGTGGGCGATCTGCGGGTAGCGCTGGATCACCTGGCAGATCAGGTCCTGGCCCAGGTACTGGCTTTGCAGCGGGTTCTGGGGCAGCAGGGTGAGCAGTTCGTCGAAGCGCTCGAGGAACAGGGCGTGGCTTTCCTCCGGGACCTGTTCGGCTTCACCCAGCGCGGCCAGGATGGTGCGCAGGTGGTGGAGCAGTTGCAGGTGGTAGTCCAGGTGGGGGTTGGCCATGGCGGCGGTCCTCGGGGTGGTTGAAACGGGGGGCGAAGTATACGCCGGTTTTGCATAGGCTGGCAGCGTAGCTGCCTGTGCTGGCGCTATCGCGGGGCAAGCCCGCTCCCACGAACATATGTTCACGGCTTGTTCGTGGGAGCGGGCTTGCCCTGCGATGTTGTCGATGAATGTTCAGCGCACTTTGCCTGCTTCGGGCAACAGCACTTCCTTGTCGAACGCATCCACATCGATCACCACCCGCCGCGCCTGCTCGGCCTGATGCAGGCGTTGGCCTTCCTCCGCTTGCAAGGCGCCCGCTTCGATGGCGGCGTCGATCACCGATTGCCCTGGTGTCGCCTGCACCTTACCTTCCTTGATGGCCTGATGCAGCGCCTTGTGCAGCGGGGCGGCATCGTCCAGCAGGTCGCAGGCGGTCTGCAGCGCGGCCACCGGGTCGCCGTCGGCCTGAGGCCTGAAGCAGCCCGCCAGCAACTCTTCCAGCGCCGGGTCGCCTTTGCGGCGGCCGATCAGCGCCGCCACCTCGGCATCCAGCTCATCGCTGGGCCCGGTATGTCGGCGGCCGAACGGGAACACCAGCACGCGCAGGGCGCAGCCCAGGAAGCGGTTGGGGAAGTTGTCGAGCAACGCATCGAGCGCTTTCTCGGCCTGCCCCAGGCTTTCCTCCAGGGCCCAGCGCAGCAGGGGGCGCAGATGCTCGGGCGAGCCGAGGTCGTGGTAGCGCTTGAGCGCGGCGCTGGACAGGTACAGGTAGCTGAGCACATCACCCAGCCGGGCGCTCAGGCGTTCGCGACGCTTGAGCGCGCCGCCCAGCAGCATCATCGACAGGTCGGCCAGCAGGGCGAACGCCGCCGCCTGGCGGTTGAGGGCGCGGAAGTAGCCCTGGCTCAAGGCATCGCCCGGGACCTTCTCGAAATGCCCCAGGCCCAGGCCCAGCACCAGGGTGCTGGCGGCGTTGCCGGCGGCGAACAGGATGTGCTGCAGCAGCAGGTCGTCGAACTCGTTCAGCGCCTGGTCGTGGTCCTCGCGCCCGGCCAGGGCCATTTCCCTGAGCACGAACGGGTGGCAGCGGATTGCGCCCTGGCCGAAGATCATCAGGTTGCGCGACAGGATGTTGGCCCCCTCGACGGTGATGAAGATCGGCGCGCCTTGCCAGTTGCGGCCCAGGTAGTTGTTCGGGCCCATGATGATGCCCTTGCCGCCGTGCACGTCCATGGCGTGCTGGATGCACTCGCGGCCGCGCTCGGTGAGGTGGTACTTGAGGATCGCCGACAGCACCGAGGGTTTTTCCCCCAGGTCGACAGCCTTGGCGGTGAGCAGGCGGGCGCTGTCCATCAGCCAGGCGTTGCCGCCGATGCGTGCCAGGGATTCCTGGATGCCTTCGAAGGCGGCCAGCGGTACGTTGAACTGTTCGCGCACGCGGGCGTATTGGCCGGTGACCAGGCTGGTGTACTTGGCCGCGCCCGTGCCGACCGCCGGCAGGGAGATCGAGCGGCCCACTGACAGGCAGTTCATCAGCATCATCCAGCCCTTGCCGAGCATGGCCTGGCCGCCGATCAGGCAGTCCAGCGGCACGAATACGTCCTTGCCGCTGTTGGGGCCGTTCATGAACGCGGCGCCCAGCGGCAGGTGGCGCTGGCCGATCTCCACGCCGGGGAGGTCGGTGGGGATCAGCGCCAGGCTGATGCCCAGCTCGGTCTGCTCGCCCAACAGGTGGTCGGGGTCGTAGGCCTTGAAGGCCAGGCCCAGCAGGGTGGCGACCGGGCCGAGGGTGATGTAGCGCTTTTCCCAGTTCAGGCGCAGGCCGATGACTTCTTCACCCTGCCACTGGCCTTTGCAGATGACGCCGGTGTCGGGCATGGCCCCGGCGTCGGAGCCGGCCAGGGGGCCGGTGAGGGCGAAGCAGGGGATGTCGTCGCCACGGGCCAGGCGCGGCAGGTAGTGGCTGCGCTGTTCGTCGGTGCCGTAGTGCAGCAGCAGTTCGGCCGGGCCCAGGGAGTTGGGCACCATCACCGTGGAGGCCAGGTCGCCGCTGCGGGTGGCCAGTTTCATCGCCACCTGGGAGTGGGCGTAGGCCGAGAAACCCTTGCCGCCGTATTCCTTGGGGATGATCAGGGCGAAGAAGCCGTGCTGCTTGATGAAGTCCCAGGCTTGCGGCGGCAGGTCGAGGTCCTGGCCGATCTGCCAGTCGCTGACCATGGCGCACAGCTGCTCGGTGGGGCCGTCGATAAAGGCCTGTTCTTCCTCGCTGAGCTTGGGCGCGGGGTAGTCGAGCAGGGTGTTCCAGTCGGGGCGGCCGCTGAACAGGTGGCCGTCCCACCACACGGTGCCGGCGTCGATGGCTTCGCGCTCGGTCTGCGACATCGGCGGCAGGGTGCGCTGGAACCAGCTGAACATCGGCGCGGTGAACAGTTTGCGGCGCATTTCTGGCAGGACGAAGAAGGCGACCTTGAGGGCGATCACCACCCAGATCAGCGTCAGCAGCCAGCCCGGCGCCGTGCTGAACAGGCCCATGAGCAGGGTGTAGGCGGCGATTGCCGCGAGGATCTGCAACGGCGCCAGGCGTCGATGCAGGAGATACGCGGCGCCTAGCACCAGGACCAGCAACCACAACAGCAGCATGATTCTTCCTCCTTGGAAGCGGGGCGGGGGGCGATCCACAGAGCTTAGACGTGTTGGGGTGGATGGCCTGCTTAGAAGACTGACCGGGTTGGGTGGCGGGAGTTCGGTGGCGGTTGGGGGATTGTGGGGCTGCGTTGCAGCCCTTTCGCGGCACAAGGCCGCTCCTACAGACGGCCGCGATCCCATGTAGGAGCGGCCTTGTGCCGCGAAAGGGCCGCAAAGCGGCCCCGGGGATCATTTACTTCTGTTCAACCCCACCTCCATGTCATCGATCAGCGCCTTGGCCATGGCGCTGAGGATCCGCGCCGAGCTGCCGGCCAGCAGGTCGCCTTCCATCTCCGCTTCGCAGGTCAGGTGGCGGATGCAGCCGAGCAGCACCGACAACTCGCTGAAGGCGTCTTCGAACGTAACGCCCGGCTCGACCTTGAACAGGTCCAGGCAGGTGATGCGGCCTGCGGTATGCCCGCGGCTCATGGCTGCACCTGCGGCTTGTGCTCGAGCAGGGCGCAGGCGAGCTGGCCGAGGTAGTCGCTGGCGGTGAACAGGCGGTCCTGGGCTTCGCCGGGCTCGGTCTTGAAGTAGATGTCGAGGACATCGGAGATGGCGGTGGCCACTTCGACGGCGGCGGCCATGGCGTCGTCGCGGGGGAGGGTGGGGCGGATGGTGATGAAGTGGCAGAGACGGGGTGGGTCGGGGACGATTTTTTTCATGGTCAAGAGTCCTATGTGGTTACTGAAAACCACCAGCCAGGTCCTTTCTCACGAGGTAAGGGTGGCGGCCGTGTACGAGGTGAGAAAACCGGGACATAGGACAAACCCGGCCAGACCGAAGCCTGCCCGTACACGGCCACCATGACGAAGCCGCTGGTTGTCATATGTAGTCGGGTTTCTCACACCCGGTCACCCAATGTGGCGACCCGATGAAGTTATCCCCGGGGTATTTCCCCGACAACGTGGCGGCTTCCGGCAAGCGCGTAGGATAGTTCCCAAGCTTTGCTGGCTGAAGCATTTGGTTTCAGGTTCGGAAAGATCTGACAGTCTCTGAGGTCGCTGGGGCTGCTGCGCAGCCCTTTCGCGGCACAAGGCCGCTCCTACAGGATATGCGCCAGTTCTGCCGTGGTGCGGTCCCTGTAGGAGCGGCCTTGTGCCGCGAAAGGGCCGCAAAGCGGCCCCCCGGTTTCACTGGCACCGCCCACCGCTTGGGGTAGACTGACCCCCCTCCCGCATTCATTAAGGACGTTGCCATGCTGAAGATCTGGGGCCGCAAGAATTCGAGCAATGTGCGCAAGGCGTTGTGGATCGCCCACGAGCTGGGCCTGGACTTCGAGTCCATCGATGCCGGCGGCGCCTTCGGCGTGGTCAACGAACCGCATTACCGGGCACTCAATCCCAACGGCCTGGTGCCCATGCTCGAAGACGCCGACCTGGTGCTGTGGGAGTCCAACACCATCGTGCGCTACCTGTGCGCCGAATACGGCGCAGAACAAGGCTGGTACCTCGACGACCCGCGCCAGCGCGCCCTGGCCGACAAGTGGATGGACTGGACCACCTCGTCCTTCGCCGGCCCCTTCCGTCCGCTGTTCTGGGGCCTGCTGCGCACCCCCGAGGAGCAGCGCGACTGGGTGGCGATCAACGCCGCGCACAAGCAGTGCGCGCAACTGCTGGCCATCGCCGACGAGACCCTGGCCAGGCAGCCGTACCTCTCCGGCGAGCAGATCGGCATGGGCGACATCCCCCTGGGCAGCTTCATCTACGCCTGGTTCGAAATGCCCATCGAACGCCCGGCCATGCACCACCTCGAAGCCTGGTACGCGCGCCTCAAGCAGCGCCCGGCCTACCAGGCGGCGGTGATGACCGCCCTGACGTGACGCCACTTCGATAGTCATTATCAATAGATGTGACTGTACTTGTGCGGCCAGCCCTTGCACCATGGCCGCACTCACTGCGCCAGTGACTTTGCCTGGCGTGTCCCGAACCCTTTTCTCGGTACCCGACCCGCTATGAGTTCCGCCCTGTCCATCCGACAGCTGACCAAGACCTACGGCAACGGTTTTCAGGCCCTCAAGGGCATCGACCTGGACGTTTCCGAAGGCGACTTCTTCGCCTTGCTCGGCCCCAACGGCGCCGGCAAGTCCACCACCATCGGCATTCTCTCGACCCTGGTGAACAAGACCAGCGGCACGGTCAACGTATTCGGCCACGACCTGGACCGCGAGCCTGCGGCGCTCAAGCGCTGCCTGGGCGTGGTGCCCCAGGAGTTCAACTTCAACCAGTTCGAGAAGACCTTCGACATCGTCGTCACCCAGGCCGGCTACTACGGCATTCCGCCCAAGGTGGCCAAGGAGCGCGCCGAGCAGTACCTGACGCAGCTCGGGCTGTGGGACAAGCGCGACGTGCCGTCGCGTTCGCTGTCCGGCGGCATGAAGCGCCGGCTGATGATCGCCCGGGCGCTGATCCACGAGCCGCGCCTGTTGATCCTCGACGAGCCGACCGCCGGGGTGGACATCGAGCTGCGCCGTTCGATGTGGAGCTTCCTCACCGAGCTCAACCAGAAGGGCATCACCATCATCCTCACCACCCACTACCTCGAAGAGGCCGAGCAGCTGTGCCGCAACATTGGCATCATCGACCACGGCACCATCGTCGAGAACACCAGCATGCGCCAGCTGCTGGGCAAGCTGCACGTCGAGACCTTCGTCCTCGACCTCAAGCACGACCTGCCCGCCGCGCCTGAGCTGCAGGGCTACCCGTGCCGGCTGATCACCCCGCATACCCTGGAGGTGCAGGTGGACAAGGACATCGGCATCACCGCGCTGTTCGGCCAGCTGGCGCTGAAGAACATCGAGGTGCAGAGCCTGCGCAACAAGACCAACCGACTCGAGGAGCTGTTCGTGTCCCTGGTGGAAAAGAACCTGTCGAAGGTGGCGATATGAGTGTGGAGCTGCGCACCAACTGGGTTGCCCTGAACACCATCGTCTACCGCGAAGTGCGGCGCTTCTTGCGCATCTGGCCGCAGACCCTGCTGCCGCCGGCGATCACCATGGTCCTGTACTTCGTGATCTTCGGTAACCTGATCGGCCGGCAGATCGGCGACATGGGCGGCTTCACCTACATGGAGTACATCGTGCCAGGGCTGATCATGATGTCTGTGATCACCAACTCCTACGGCAACGTGGTGTCGAGCTTCTTTGGCAGCAAGTTCCAGCGCTCCATCGAGGAACTGATGGTCTCGCCGGTGTCGCCGCACACCATCCTCGTCGGTTATGTGCTGGGTGGCGTGCTGCGCGGCTTGGCGGTGGGGGTGATCGTGACTTTCCTGTCGCTGTTCTTCACCGATTTGCAGGTGCATCACCTGGGGGTGACGGTCATCGTGGTGCTGCTGACGGCGACGATCTTTTCGCTGCTGGGCTTTGTCAACGCAGTATTCGCCCGCAACTTCGACGACATCTCGATCATTCCGACCTTCGTGCTGACGCCGCTGACCTACCTGGGCGGGGTGTTCTACTCGATCAACCTGCTGCCGCCGTTCTGGCAGACCGTGTCGTTGGCCAACCCCGTGCTGCACATGGTCAACTCGTTCCGCTACGGCATCCTAGGGGTGTCGGACATCAGCATCGGCACGGCGATCAGCTTCATGCTGGTGGCCACCGCGCTGCTCTACCTGCTGTGCGTGCGCCTGCTGGTCAGCGGTCGCGGCATGCGTGCCTGAGCTGCGGGTGAGGGCACAGCGGCACTGGCGCCGGCGCCACTGCCGGCCCACCCACCAGCGCCAGTAGCCCATGGTGGTGAAGTAGGCGAGCACGCCGAGCACCACCCCGCACACCACCGAGCCGAGCAGGAACGGTTGCCAGATCGTCGCCAGCTGGTCGGTGACCCAGTCGACGGTGATTTCCTCGGGCAGGGTGCGCGGCGGCACCTGCATCAGCCAGGCGCCGGTCATGTAGGTGACGAAGAACACCGGCGGCATGGTCAGCGGGTTGGTCAGCCACACCAGGCTCACCGCGATCGGCAGGTTGCCGCGCACCGGGATCGCCAGCGCGGCGGCCAGCAGCATCTGCATGGGGATGGGGATCAACGCCGCGAACAGGCCGACGCCCATGGCCCGCGCCACCGAATGGCGATTCAGGTGCCACAGGTTGGGGTCGTGCAGCAGCTTGCCGAAAAAGCGTAACGACTTGTGTTCGCGGATGCTGGTCGGGTCCGGCATGTAGCGTTTGAACAGACGGCGCGGCATGTGGGCTCCCGGCGGGGTTGAAGGGCGTCAGTATGCCTTGATTGAAGCGCAACCTCGTTCAGAGTTTGTGACAATTGATTAGCAGGTTTTTCCCGCCAATCGGCTAAGCCTCAGGGGGCGTTTTCGCTTCTGGAGCTCTATCTCATGCGCACAGGGATGCTGGCGCTGGTCCTCGGGCTGTTGAGCCTGCGCTTCTTGCCTGCCTTGCCACCGGTCGGATGGTTGATTCCACTGCTGTTGCTGGCCCTGGCCTGCCTGCGTACCCGGGCCTGGCCGCTGGGCGGGTTCCTGCTGGGTGTTTGCTGGGCCTGCTGGTCGGCGCAGCAGGCCCTGGACGACCGCCTGGCGGCCGCGCTGGACGGCCGCACGCTGTGGCTGGAGGGGCGGGTGGTGGGCCTGCCGACCCGCACCGAGCGCGGCGTGCGTTTTGAGCTGGAGCAGCCGCAGTCGCGCCGGGCCCGGTTGCCGCAGCGGGTGCAATTGAGCTGGTTTGACGGGCCGCCGCTGCGGGCGGGGGAACAGTGGCGGCTGGCGGTCAACCTGCGCCGGCCGCAGGGCCTGCTCAACCCATATGGCCCGGATCAGGAGGCCACGCTGTTGGCACGGCGGGTCGGTGCCACCGGCACGGTCAAGGCCGGTACACGCCAGGGGGAGGAGGCCAGCAGTTGGCGCGACGGCCTGCGCCAGCGCTTGCTGGCCACCGATGCCCATGGCCGGGAGGCGGCGTTGGCCGCCCTGGTGCTCGGGGATGGGGCAGGCCTGGCGCGGGAAGACTGGCAGGTGCTGCAGGCCACCGGCACGGTGCACCTGCTGGTGATTTCCGGGCAGCACATCGGCTTGTTGGCTGGATTGATCTATGGACTGGTGGCAGGGCTGGCGCGCCTGGGGGGCTGGCCCCGGCGCCTGCCGTGGCTGCCCTGGGCCTGCGGCCTGGCGATGACGGCGGCGCTAGGGTACGGCTGGCTGGCGGGGTTCGGCGTGCCGGTGCAGCGGGCGTGCCTGATGCTGGCGGTGGTGCTGCTCTGGCGCTTGCGCTTTCGCCACTTGGGCGCCTGGGTGCCGTTGCTGATGGCGCTGTCGGGCGTGCTGCTGGTCGAGCCGCTGTCCAGCCTGTTGCCGGGGTTCTGGCTGTCGTTCACTGCCGTGGCGGTATTGGTGTTGTGCTTTGCCGCGCGGCTGGGCGCCTGGCGGCCCTGGCAGGCCTGGACCCGCGCCCAGTGGGTGATCGCCGTGGGGCTGCTGCCGGTGCTGCTGGCCTTGGGGCTGCCCGTCAGCCTCAGCGCGCCGCTGGCCAATCTGCTCGCCGTGCCATGGCTCAGCTTGGGCGTGCTGCCGTTGGCGTTGCTGGGCACGGCCATGTTGCCGGTGCCTGGGCTGGGGGAGGGAATGCTGTGGCTGGCGGGCCTGTCGTTGGATGGATTGTTTGCCGTGCTGACGCGATTGGCGGGCCAGCAGCCGGCCTGGATACCCGAGCCGCTGCCGTTGTGGGCCTGGCTGCTGGTGTGCCTGGGCGCCGTGCTGGTGCTGCTGCCCCGGGGCGTGCCATTGCGGGCACCGGGGGCGGTCATGTTGCTGGCGCTGTGGGCGCCACGCGAACAGGTGCCCTTGGGCCAGGTGCAGGTCTGGCAGCTGGATGTGGGGCAGGGTCTGGCGGTGCTGCTGCGCACCCGCAATCACGCCTTGCTGTATGACGCAGGCCCGGCCCAGGGTGGCAGTGACCTGGGCGAGACGGTGGTGCTGCCGACCTTGCGCAAGCTCGGGGTGAAGGCGCTGGATGTGATGCTGATCAGCCATGGCCATGCCGACCATGCCGGAGGGGCAGCGGCGGTGCGGCGTGGCGTGCCGGTGGCGCGGGTGCTGGCCGGCGAGGTTGCCGGACTGGAGGCGGCGTCGCTGTGCCGCAGTGGCGAGCGCTGGCAGTGGGATGGCGTCGATTTCGAGCTCTGGCACTGGCCGCAGGGGGCTTCCAGCAACGAGCGCTCCTGTGTGTTGCGGGTGCAGGCCAAGGGCGAGCGCCTGCTGCTGGCCGGGGACATGGAGGCCGGGGCGGAGCGTGCGTGGCTGGCCGCGACCGACGATCCTCGGGTGGATTGGCTGCAGGCACCGCACCATGGCAGCCGCACGTCGTCCAGCGAGCCGTTCGTCCAGGCCACGGCGCCGCGCGGGGTGCTGATTTCCCGGGGGCGGCACAATGGTTTCGGGCATCCCCATGGGCAAGTGGTCGAGCGCTATCGGCGGCATGGGGTGGCGGTGCATGACACGGCGGTGGAGGGGGCGTTGCGATTGGTGCTGGGGAGCCAGGGCGGGGTGGAGGGTGTGCGCAGGGAGCAGCGGTTCTGGCGGGGGATTGGGGATTGAGCCGGGGGCGCTTTGCGCCCCTTTCGCGGCACAAGGCCGCTCCTACAGGGGGTGTAGGAGCGGCCTTGTGCCGCGAAAGGGCTGCAAAGCAGCCCCTGGATCAACACAGGAATTCCCTGACCTCCGGCAGATGAGCCCCAGGCGGTCCTATGGTAGAGTGGCGGCCTTTTTCCGAGGGGATGCTAACTGTGTGGGAATTGGTCAAGTCCGGTGGCTGGATGATGCTGCCGATCATCCTGAGTTCCATCGCCGCCATGGCGATCGTCGTCGAGCGCCTGTGGACCCTGCGCGCCAGCCGTGTCACCCCGCCGCACCTGCTGGGCCAGGTGTGGATGTGGATCAAGGACAAACAACTCACCAGTGACAAGCTCAAGGCCCTGCGCGCCGATTCGCCGCTGGGCGAGATCCTCGCCGCGGGCCTGGCCAACTCGCGCCACGGCCGCGAGATCATGAAGGAGTGCATTGAGGAGGCCGCCTCGCGGGTCATCCACGAGCTGGAACGTTACATCAGCACCCTCGGCACCATCGCCGCCATGGCCCCGCTGCTGGGCCTGCTGGGCACCGTGCTGGGCATGATCGACATCTTCAGCGCCTTCATGGGCTCGCAGATGACCGCCAACGCCGCCGTTCTGGCCGGGGGTATCTCCAAGGCCCTGGTTACCACCGCGGCCGGCCTGATGGTCGGTATCCCGGCGGTGTTCTTCCACCGCTTCCTGCTGCGCCGCATCGATGAGCTGGTGGTGGGCATGGAGCAGGAAGCGATCAAGCTGGTGGAAGTGCTGCAGGGCGACCGCGAAGTGGAAGTGGCCGGAGGCAAGGCGTGAAGTTCCGGCGCAATCGCCAGCGCGAGAACGTCGACATCAACCTGGCGTCGTTGATCGACGTGGTCTTCGTGCTGCTGCTGTTCTTCGTGGTCACCACCACCTTCACCCGCGAGACCCAGTTGCGCGTCGAGCTGCCCGAGGCCAGTAGCGCCGAGCAGCCGCCGGCCGAGCAGGGCAAGCTGGTGGAGATCACCATCAGCGCCGACGGCGTGTACTCGGTGAACAACCACTTGCTGCCCAAGAGCGACCTGGACACCCTGACCGAGGCGATCGAGAAGGAGTCCGGCGGTGACATCACCCTGCCGCTGGCCATCAGCGCCGACGGCAAGACCCCGCACCAGGCTGTGATCACCGCAATGGACGCGGCCGGCAAGCTCGGCTTCAGCAAGTTGCGCATGACCACCGTCGAGGCCGCGCAGGGCAAGCCCTGATGGCCTTCGCCGACCGTCTGCTCGCCGCCTGGTACGCCGGGCATCCGGCGCTGGCCCTGCTGCGTCCGCTGGAGGCGCTGTACCGGCGCGTGGTGACGCGCAAGCGCGCGCGCTTCCTCAGCGGCGAAAGCCCCAGCTACCGTGCCCCGGTACCGGTGATCGTGGTGGGCAACATCACCGTCGGCGGTACCGGCAAGACACCGATGATCCTCTGGCTGATCGAGCACTGCCGCCGGCAGGGGCTCAAGGTCGGCGTGGTCAGTCGTGGCTATGGCGCCAAGCCGCCGCACTATCCCTGGCGCGTCCAGGCTGACCAGCCTGCGGAGCAGGCCGGCGACGAGCCCTTGCTGATCGTCCAGCGCACCGGCGTGCCGCTGGTGATCGACCCCGACCGTTCCCGCGCTGTGCAGGCCTTGCTGTCCAGCGACGCGCCAGACCTGATCCTGTGCGACGACGGCATGCAGCATTACCGCCTGGCCCGTGACCTGGAGCTGGTGCTGATCGACGCCGCCCGGGGCCTGGGCAATCGCCGCTGTCTGCCGGCCGGCCCGTTGCGTGAACCGGCCGAGCGGCTGGGCGAGGCGGACGCGGTGCTGTTCAACGGCGCCGAGGCCGACCGCGACGATGGCTTTGCCTTCCGCCTGCAACCCTCGGCGCTGATCAACCTGCGCAGCGGCGAACGCCGCGAGCTCGACCTGTTCCCGGCTGGCCAGGCGCTGCACGCCGTGGCCGGCATCGGCAATCCGCAACGTTTCTTCAACACCCTGCTGGGGCTACACTGGCAGCCGGTGCCGCACCCTTTCGCCGACCATGCGCCCTACAGCCGTGAAGTGCTGTCGTTCAGCCCGCCGCTGCCGTTGGTGATGACCGAGAAGGATGCGGTGAAATGCCGGCCCTTCGCCGCCGACGACTGGTGGTACCTGGCGGTCGACGCCGTGCCGACGCCCGCCTTCAGCGCCTGGTTCGACGCCCAGCTCGACCGCCTGCTGCCCGGCCGCCCCTGAGCCTTTTTTCATTTTCCGTCGCAAGGACACCTCCATGGACACCAAACTGCTCGATATCCTGGCCTGCCCGATCACCAAGGGCCCGCTCAAGCTCAGCGCCGACAAGACCGAGCTGATCAGCAAGGGCGCGGGCCTGGCCTATCCGATCCGCGACGGCATCCCGGTGATGCTGGAAAGCGAGGCGCGCACCCTGACCGATGAAGAGCGCCTGGACAAATGAGCCTGGACTTCACCGTGGTGATTCCCGCCCGGCTGCGCTCCACGCGCCTGCCGGGCAAGCCATTGCTGCCGATCGCCGGCAAGCCGATGGTCCAGCATGTGTGGGAGCAGGCGCGCAAGAGCAGTGCCAGCCGCGTGGTCATCGCCACCGACGACACCAGCATTGTCGAAGCCTGCCAAGCGTTCGGCGCCGAAGTGCTGCTGACCCGCGCCGACCACGAGTCGGGCACCGATCGCCTGGCCGAGGTGGCTGCCCAGCTGGGCCTGGCCGCCGATGCCATCGTGGTCAACGTGCAAGGCGACGAGCCGCTGATTCCGCCAGTGATCATCGACCAGGTGGCGGCCAACCTGGCGGCGCACGCGGAAGCCGGCATCGCCACCCTGGCCGAGCCGATCCACGCGCCAGAAACCATCTTCAATCCCAACGCGGTCAAGGTGGTCAGCGACAAGCACGGCCTGGCCCTGACCTTCAGCCGCGCGCCGCTGCCCTGGGCCCGCGACGCCTTCGCCAAAAACCGCGACCAGTTGCCGGAGGGCGTGCCCTATCGCCGCCATATCGGCATGTACGCCTACCGCGTGGGCTTCCTCCAGGACTTCGTCGCCTGGGGCCCGTGCTGGCTGGAGCAGACCGAATCGCTGGAGCAGCTGCGCGCCCTGTGGCACGGCGTGCGCATCCATGTCGCCGACGCCATCGAGGCACCGGCCGTGGGTGTGGACACCCCTGAAGACCTGGAGCGCGTACGGCGCTTGCTGGAGGCCTGATGCGCGTTTTGTTCGTCTGCCTCGGCAATATCTGCCGTTCTCCGACCGCCGAAGGCGTGCTGCGCCACCAGCTCGAGGCCGCAGGCCTGGGTGATGTGGTGCAGGTGGCCTCCGCCGGCACCGGCGACTGGCATGTCGGCAAGGCGCCCGACAGCCGTACCTGCAAGGCCGCCCTGGCCCGTGGCTACGACCTGTCGCGCCAGCGCGCCCAGCAGGTCAAGGCGGCGCACTTCGCCGAGTACGACCTGGTCCTGGCCATGGACAAGAGCAACCTGGGCCACCTGCAGGCCCTGCGCCCGCACAACGCCAAGGGCGAGCTCGACCTGTTCCTGCGCCGCTATGGCGCGGCCCTGGACGAAGTGCCGGACCCTTACTACGGCGGTGTCGAAGGCTTCGAGCAGGTCCTGGACCTGATCGAGGCGGCCTGTCGCGAGCTGGTCGTGGAAATCAAGGGGCGGTTATGACGACGCACTGGCAGGAGCGCGTGTCGCTCAAGCCCTACAACACCTTCGGCATCGATGTCAGTGCCCGCTACTTCACCCAGGCCCATGACGACGACGAAGTCCGCCAGGCCCTGGCCCAGGCCGCCGAGCGGCAGGTGCCGGTGCTGGTGATCGGCGGCGGCAGCAACCTGTTGCTGTCACGCGATGTTGAGGCCCTGGTGCTGCATATGGCCAGCCGTGGCCGACGCCTGCTCAGCGACGACGGCGAGCGGGTGGTGGTCGAGGCCGAGGCCGGCGAGCCCTGGCACCCGTTTGTGCAGTGGAGCCTTGGGCAGGGGCTGTGCGGGCTGGAAAACCTCAGCCTGATCCCCGGCACCGTGGGCGCCGCGCCGATGCAGAACGTCGGTGCCTATGGCGTGGAGATCAAGGATGTGTTCGCCGGCTTGACCGCGCTGGACCGCGAGACCGGCGAGCTGCGGGACTTCTCGCTGGAGGACTGCGCGTTCGGTTATCGCGACAGCCTGTTCAAGCGCAGCCCCGGGCGCTGGCTGATCCTGCGCGTGCGCTTTGCCTTGAGCCGCACCTTGCAGGCACACCTGGACTACGGCCCGGTGCGTCAGCGCCTGGCGGAGCAGGGCGTCGAGCAGCCGAGCGCGCAGGCGATCAGCGACGCGATCTGCAGTATCCGTCGGGAAAAGCTGCCGGATCCGGCTGAGCTGGGTAACGCTGGGAGCTTCTTCAAGAACCCCGTGGTGCCCGCTGAATTGGTCGAGCGCATCCGTGCCGGGCACCCTGGCGTGGTGGCCTATCCCCAGGCCGATGGCCAGGTGAAGCTGGCGGCCGGCTGGCTGATCGAGCAGGCGGGGTGGAAAGGCTATCGCGATGGCGATGCCGGGGTGCACCGCTTGCAGTCGCTGGTGCTGGTGAACTACGGCCAGGCGAGCGGGGCGCAGTTGCATGCGCTGGCTCGGCGGATCCAGGCGGATATCCTCGAGCGCTTCGGGGTCGAGCTGGAGATGGAACCAAACTTGTACTGATGGGCTGGCCTGTGCCGGCCCTATCGCGGGGCAAGCCCGCTCCTACCGGTAGGGTGTTGCCCTTGTAGGAGCGGGCTTGCCCCGCGATCACCGGCAGAGCCGGTGCCATCCACACCGGCAAAGAAAAAGCCCCGCCAGTTCGCACTGGCGGGGCTTTTTCATTCAGCCGAGGCTATCAACCGTGATGAGGCTTGTGCTCGTCAGCGGTTTCCAGGGCTTCGGCCGGGGCAGCGGCGGCCAGGGCAGCGGCGGCTGCTTCGGCTTCACGCTTGCGGCGACGCACTTCACGCGGGTCGTTCGGCGCACGGCCGTTCGACAGCATGATGGTGGACGGCTCGACTGGCGCTTCTTCGGCAACCACGGCTGGCGCAGGCTCGGCCACCGGGGCTTCGACTACTTCAGGCTGGGCTTCGACGGCTTCGACCACCGGAGCAGGCTGCTCGGCGACTGGCGCCTGGGCTTCGACCACTTCGGCAACCGGTGCCTTCTCGATCTCGCCCGCTTCCACCACAGGGGCTTCCACGACCGCTGCAGGCTCGACGGCTGCCTCGACAACGGCGGCGGCCGGCTGCTCGGCGGCGGCTTCTTCAACCACTGGCTGCGGCGCCACTTCAACTACAGGCTCGATGCTTGGCTCGGCGGCGACCACAGGCTCGCTGACAGGCTGCTCGACCACCGGGGCGATGGCGACCTGCTCGGCCACGACTTCGGTGATTTCCACCTGGGTCTCGGCGACAGCGGCGCTGGCGCGTTCGGCCTGCTGGTTGGCTTCGGCCTCGGCGTCAGCGCTGATGTTGCTGGTGGCGACAGCGGCGATGACGGCAGTGCCGGCGGCCAGTTCGGCACCCAGCTCGGTGGCCTGGTGCTGTTGTGGCTGCTCTTCGCCGGCGTCTTCGTCGCTGCCTTCGATCAGCTCGCCATTGGCGTTGCGCTGGCGCTCACGACGGTTGCTGCGACGACGCTGGCCACGGGAACGACGGCGCGGACGCTCGCCATCGGCACCTTCCTGCTCGTCCTGCAGCAGCTCTTCGTTCGGCAGTTCTTCCTCGGCGAGCTCGGCAACCTGTTCGGCGGCTTGCACCTCAGGGCGCAGCTGGCGCTCTTCGCGTGGAGCGCGTTCCTCCCGTGGGGCACGCTCTTCGCGAGGGGTACGTTCTTCACGTGGAGCGCGTTCTTCGCGAGGGGCACGTTCTTCACGTGGAGCACGCTCTTCGCGAGGGGCGCGTTCTTCACGTGGAGCGCGTTCTTCGCGAGGGGCACGTTCTTCACGTGGAGCACGTTCTTCACGTGGAGCACGTTCTTCACGTGGTGCGCGCTCTTCACGGGCTACGCGTTCTTCGCGTGGCGCACGCTCTTCACGCGGGGCGCGTTCTTCGCGGGCAACCGGCGCGGCGTCCAGCGGCTCGCGCAGTTCGCGCACACGCTCTTCGCGGTTGCCGCGGCGGTCTTCACGCGGCTGGCGCGGTTGACGCTCTTCACGTGGCGCGCGTTCTTCACGCGGGGCACGCTCTTCGCGAGGCTGACGCTCTTCACGCGGGGCGCGCTCGCCGCGCTCTTCGCGTGGCTTGCGGTCTTCTTCGCGACGGCCGTTGCGGTTGCGGCTCTGCTGGCGACCGTTGCGACGCTCTTCATTGCGTGGCGAGCGCTCGGTGGCTGGCTTCTCGGTGGCGGCGGCCGGTGCGGCGGCGGGCTCTTCCTTGCCGGCGAACAGGCTGACCAGCGACTTGACCAGGCCCTTGAACAGGCTCGGCTCGGCGGCGGCAGGGGCAGCGACCGGCGCGGCAGGGGCAGGCTGTTCTTCAACGGTGGCCGGAACCGGTGCGTTGGCACGGGCCGGCGCGGTCTTGACCGCGGCTTCCTGGCGCACCAGGGTGCGGGTGGCGGTCGGCTGCGGCGCTTCTTCGGTCTCGGCCGAGGCGATCTCGTAGCTGGACTGGTTGGTCAGCACGTCCGGGTTGTCGTCGCGCAGGCGCTGGACTTCGAAGTGCGGGGTTTCCAGGTGATCGTTCGGCAGGATGATGATGCGTGCGCGAGTACGCAGTTCGATCTTGGTGATCGAGTTGCGTTTCTCGTTGAGCAGGAAGGCGGCCACCGGGATCGGCACCTGGGCGCGCACTTCGGCGGTGCGGTCCTTCAGCGCTTCTTCCTCGATCAGGCGCAGGATCGCCAGCGACAGCGACTCGACGTCACGGATGATGCCGGTGCCGGAGCAGCGCGGGCAGACGATGCCACTGCTTTCGCCCAGCGATGGACGCAGGCGCTGACGGGACATCTCCAGCAGGCCGAAGCGCGAGATGCGGCCCACCTGCACACGGGCGCGGTCGGCCTCGAGGCATTCGCGCACGCGTTCTTCGACGGCGCGCTGGTTCTTGGCCGGGGTCATGTCGATGAAGTCGATGACGATCAGGCCGCCGATGTCACGCAGGCGCAGCTGGCGGGCGATCTCTTCGGCCGCTTCCAGGTTGGTCTGCAGGGCGGTTTCTTCGATGTCGCTGCCTTTGGTGGCGCGCGCCGAGTTGATGTCGATGGACACCAGGGCTTCGGTCGGGTCGATGACGATCGAGCCGCCGGACGGCAGGTCGACCACGCGCTGGAAGGCGGTTTCGATCTGGCTTTCGATCTGGAAGCGGTTGAACAGCGGCACGCTGTCTTCGTACAGCTTGACCTTGCTGGCGTACTGCGGCATCACCTGGCGGATGAAGGTCAGGGCTTCTTCCTGGGCGTCGATGCTGTCGATCAGCACTTCGCCGATGTCCTGGCGCAGGTAGTCGCGGATGGCGCGGATGATGACGTTGCTTTCCTGGTAGATCAGGAACGGCGCGGCGCGGTCTTGCGAGGCTTCCTTGATGGCGGTCCACAGCTGCAGCAGGTAGTCGAGGTCCCACTGCATTTCTTCGCTGCTGCGGCCCAGGCCCGCGGTGCGCACGATCAGACCCATGTCGCCCGGAACGGTCAGGCCGTTCAGCGCTTCGCGCAGTTCGTTGCGCTCTTCGCCTTCGATGCGGCGGGAGATGCCACCGGCGCGCGGGTTGTTGGGCATCAGCACCAGGTAGCGGCCGGCCAGGCTGATGAAGGTGGTCAGGGCGGCGCCTTTGTTGCCGCGCTCTTCCTTCTCGACCTGGACGATGACTTCCTGGCCTTCGCTCAGGACTTCCTTGATGTTGACCCGGCCTTCAGGGGCTTTCTTGAAGTATTCGCGGGAGATTTCCTTCAGCGGCAGGAAGCCGTGACGGTCGGAGCCGAAGTCGACGAAGGCGGCTTCGAGGCTGGGCTCGATCCGGGTGATCTTGCCTTTGTAGATGTTGGCCTTTTTCTGCTCACGGGCGCCGGACTCGATGTCCAGGTCGTAGAGACGTTGGCCGTCCACCAGGGCTACACGCAACTCTTCGGGCTGAGTTGCGTTAATCAGCATTCTTTTCATGTTGTACCGTCGGTTTCCGGGCTGCCGGAAACGGCGTGCGGCACACACGACTTCTCAGGGTCGGTGCCAAGGTGCGCAAAGGGTGGCGGGCCACCCCCGTGTCTGGCGACGTTCGGCACCAGCCGGTTGCCCAGCCTGCCGTTGTCGCGACGACGCGTCCTGTTTTGCGGTGCCAAAAGACCTGTCGAGCTTTTCGAAGGTTATCCGAATCAATCGAGCGGGCCTGGTGCACTCAGTCAGGAGGAGGAATCAACCGGTCGGCCGTGGACGCCACTAGGGCGTCTGTTGAGGACCTTGTCCGCTCATCGCCCGTTGAGTGGGGCGCTGGGGCGGGTTCGGTGCCACACGGTCCGAGGGCTGTGCATCTCCACCCTGCACGTATCCCTTGAAAATTCGGTGCTGCCGCGCGCTGAATCCGCAACGGGTTGCATTTTTCGCCAGCCCGGTTCCGGGCTGGCGCCATAACATATCCAAGGCAGGTATTTCCGAGGCATTCGCCCAAATGCGCGGAAACGACGGTGGCGGGCAGAGGTACGGCGAAAATAAGCGGGTAAGCAGGTGAAACACCGCACTTGTCGTTTTTTTTCGGTCTTCTCTACACAGCGCTGGTGGCGATTCCAGGCATTTAGTTAAACTGGCGAACGCTCCGTAGGACGGCCTCGCGTCCTCGGGAATTGCGATGGTCAGGGCCGGCGTAGAGCCTGGTGCCGCTGGCCTGCCGCTTTTGGCGGCGTTCGCGACTATAGCAGCAATGATTAAGTGCTTCAATTCCATAAAAAATTGTTATGATCCCGCCATGACGACCAATACCCCCCCGACTTCCGGCGTTCAGCTGATCGAAGTCCCGCCGGAGCTTGCCGGCCAGCGCATCGACAATTTCCTCATCACGGCCCTCAAGGGCGTGCCCAAGACCTTGGTCTACCGCATCCTGCGCAAGGGTGAGGTGCGGGTCAACAAGGGCCGGATCAAGCCCGAGTACAAGCTGCAGGCCGGCGATATCGTGCGCGTGCCGCCGGTACGCCTGCCCGAGCGCGACGAGCCGGCACCGGTGGCCCAGGGGCTGCTGCAGCGCCTTGAAGCCGCCATTGTCTACGAGGACAAGGCGCTGATCGTGATGAACAAGCCGGCCGGCATCGCCGTGCACGGCGGCAGCGGCCTGAGCTTCGGCGTGATCGAGGCGCTGCGCCAGTTGCGCCCGGACGCCAAGGAGCTGGAGCTGGTGCATCGCCTGGACCGAGACACCTCGGGCCTGTTGATGATCGCCAAGAAGCGCAGCATGCTGCGCCACCTGCACGCCGCCCTGCGCGGTGATGGCGTCGACAAACGCTACATGGCGCTGGTGCGCGGCCACTGGCCGACCTCGAAGAAGCAGGTCAACGCGCCGCTGCAGAAGAGCAACCTGCGCTCCGGCGAGCGCATGGTCGAGGTCAATGACGAGGGCAAGGATGCGCTGACGATGTTCCGCGTGCTGCGGCGCTTCGGCGAGTTCGCCACCATTGTCGAGGCGCGGCCGATCACCGGGCGTACCCACCAGATCCGCGTGCATACCCTGCATGCCGGGCATATGATCGCCGGCGACAGCAAGTACGGCGATGAAGACTTCAGTCGCGAGATCCGCGAGCTGGGCGGCAAGCGCCTGTTCCTGCATGCCTACCAGCTGACCGTGCCGCTGCCCGACGGTGGCGAGCTCAAGCTCGAGGCGCCGGTGGACGAGATGTGGGCCAAGACCATCGAGCGGCTGGCGTCCTGATCCATGAATAAAAGTTATGACCTGCTGATCTTTGACTGGGACGGCACCCTGGCCGATTCCATTGGGCGCATCGTCGAGGCCATGAACGTGGCCGCCGGGCGTGCCGGCGAGGTCGCCAGCAGCGACGAGGCGGTCAAGGGCATCATCGGCCTGGCGCTGGGGGAGGCGATCGCCACCCTGTACCCGCACCTCGATGCACCGCAGGTCGAGGCGTTCCGTCAGCACTACGCCGACGTGTACATGGCGCTGGACCAGCAGCCGTCGCCGTTGTTCGACGGCGTGGTCGAGTCGCTGGAAGCGTTCCGTGCCGAGGGGTATCGTCTGGCGGTGGCCACCGGCAAGGCGCGACGCGGCCTGGATCGGGTGCTCAAGGCCAATGGCTGGGAAGGTTATTTCGATATCACCCGGGCGGCCGACGAAACCCGTGGCAAGCCGCATCCGCTGATGCTCGAAGAAATTCTCGCCCATTGCCGGGTCGAACCTGGACGGGCGCTGATGGTCGGAGATTCGGCGTTCGACCTGCAGATGGCCAGCAATGCCGGCATGCATTCGGTTGCCGTGGGCTACGGCGCCATGTCGCTGCAGGCCCTGGCCGAATTCGGTCCGCAAGTGTGCATCGAGCATTTTTCCCAGTTGCGCGAATGGCTGGCCGAGCCTGCGCAGATCAATTTCCAAGGTAGGTGAGCATGACTGACGAATGGAAGGCGCCCGAGCCGGACGAAACCGGCGAGGAGCGCAAGAGCTGGAAGCTGCTGGAGAAGACCTTGCTGGCCGGCGTCCAGGAGCAGCGCCGGGCGCGGCGCTGGGGGATCTTCTTCAAGCTGCTGACCTTCGTTTACCTGTTCGGCATCCTGTTCCTGTTCACGCCGTTGATGGATGTGGACAAGGCGGCCTCGCGCAGCGGCAACCATACCGCGCTGGTTGAGGTGCGCGGGGTGATTGCCGACCAGGAGCCGGCCAGTGCCGACAATATCGTCAAGAGCCTGCGCGAGGCGTTCAAGGATCCGAAGACCAAGGCCGTGGTCATGCGCATCAACAGCCCGGGCGGCAGTCCGGTGCAGTCGGGCTACGTGTATGACGAGATCCGTCGCCTGCGCGCCGAGTACCCGGCCATCAAGCTGTATGCGGTGATCGCCGACCTGGGCGCGTCCGGCGCCTACTACATCGCCAGCGCCGCCGACGAGATCTATGCCGACAAGGCCAGCCTGGTCGGCTCCATTGGTGTCACCGCGGCCGGTTATGGCTTCGTCGGGACCATGGACAAGCTGGGGGTGGAGCGTCGTACCTATACGGCTGGCGAGCATAAGGCGTTCCTCGATCCGTTCTCGCCACAGAAACCCGAGGAGACCGCGTTCTGGCAGGGTGTGCTGGACACCACTCATCGCCAGTTTATCGCCATGGTCAAGCAGGGGCGGGGCGAGCGTTTGAAGGACAAGGAGCATCCGGAGCTGTTCAGCGGGCTGATCTGGTCCGGCGAGCAGGCCAAGGTGCTGGGGCTGGTGGATGGGCTGGGCAGTGCCAGCTATGTCGCCCGCGACATCGTGGGTGAGAAGGAGTTGGTTGACTTCACCGTTCAGGAGTCGCCGTTCGATCGCTTCTCCAAGCGCATCGGTGCCAGCGTGGCTGAGCGCCTGGCGCTGTACATGGGCTTCCAGGGGCCTTCGCTGCGTTGAGCTGAAGGTTCATCGTCGTGGATCGGTCCAAGATGCAGGGGTCGCTTTGCGACCCTTTCGCGGCACAAGGCCGCTCCTACAGGGGTCACGCTCGTCTGTAGGAGCGGCCTTGTGCCGCGAAAGGGCTGCAAAGCAGCCCCGGCAATTCCAAGTCAGGCGCTAATTTTTAATGCCTTGAGAGGGCTGGTGCTCAGGGCACCCGCACACCTTCCTTGTGCAGCATGTCCACCAGTCTAATCAGAGGCAGCCCGATCAGGCTCGTGGCATCGCAGCCATGGGTGCTCTGGAACAGGCTGACCCCCAATCCCTCCGCCTTGAAGCTGCCGGCGCAGTCCAGCGGCTGCTCGGCCGTCACATAGCGCTCCACGCGCTCCCGATCCAGCTCGCGCATCGTCACGGTAAACGGCACGCAATCGACCTGGCAGTGGCCTGTGGCGCTGTTCAGCAGCGCCAGCCCGGTGAGGAAGGTGACCTGCTGCCCGCTGGCCTCCAGCAACTGCTCGCAGGCGCGTTCGAAGGTGTGGGGCTTGCCGAGGATCTGCTCGCCCAGCACCGCCACCTGGTCGGAACCAATGATCAGGTGGTCGGGGTGGCTGGCGGCCAGGGCTTCGGCCTTCTGTCGGGCCAGGCGGCGGACCAGCTCGACGGCGGGCTCGTCATCGAGGCGCCGTTCGTCAAGGTCGGGGCTCGCCCAGGTGAAGGGCAGGCGCAGGCGGGTGAGCAGTTCGCGGCGGTACGCAGAGCTGGAAGCCAGTAACAAGGGAAGCATGGTAGACTCCTGGGCAATTACCCCGAATTCTAACATGCGAGATGGCACCTAATTTCCTTTGACAGGGAGGGGGTGCATCCCTAGAATGCTGCGCCTATGTTGAATGACCCGATTCCACCTCACGTTGACCCGCGCAAATTGGCTGATCGTGGCGTAACCCTCGAAGGTTCGCTGCAACTCGCTGATTTGGAAAGACTCTGCGACCCGCTTTCCGACAATGTCGGTACGGTGCAGGCGAAGTTCGATTTTGAACGAGATGAACAGCACGTGGTGGTTATCCACAGCGCGCTGGATGTCGAAGTCAAGATGGTTTGCCAGCGTTGTCTTGAGCTGGTCACCCTGCCGATCCACAGCGAATGTACATACGCCGTGGTGAAGGAGGGTGCGAACACCCAGTCGTTGCCGAAAGGCTATGACGTGCTGGAACTGGGCGAAGATCCTTTGGATCTGCAGGCGTTGGTCGAGGAAGAGCTGTTGCTCGCCCTGCCGATCGTGCCTGCTCATCATCCGGAAGAATGCCAGCAGCCGGCGGGACTCGATGAGCCCGAGCCGAGCAAGGACGAGGTATCGCGGTCCAACCCGTTCAGTGTATTGGCGCAGTTAAAGCGTGACCCAAACGTTTAGGAGTTAATCAATTATGGCTGTTCAGCAGAACAAAAAATCCCGCTCTGCCCGTGACATGCGCCGTTCGCACGACGCCCTGTCGGCAGAAGCTCTGTCGGTAGAGAAGAGCACCGGTGAAGTACACCTGCGTCACCACGTATCGCCAGAAGGCGTATACCGTGGTCGCAAAGTGATCGACAAGGGCGCCGACGAGTAATCCTTGTCCGCTCAGATCATCGCGATCGACGCAATGGGCGGGGACTTCGGTCCCCGCAACATTGTCCAGGCTAGCATTGCCTGCCTTTCGGCTACCCCCTCGCTGCACCTGACCCTCGTCGGTCAACCCTCCCTCCTTGAAGATCTGCTCAGCGGCCTTGCGGCTGCGGATCGCGCGCGCCTGCAGATTGTCGCGGCCAGCGAAGTGATCGGCATGGACGAGCGGCCATCGCAGGCGTTGCGGGGCAAGCCGGACTCGTCGATGCGCGTCGCCCTCGAACTGGTGCGTGATGGCAAGGCCCAGGCCTGCGTGAGTGCCGGCAATACCGGTGCGCTCATGGCCCTGTCGCGCCTGGTGCTCAAGACCCTGCCTGGTATCGATCGCCCGGCGATGGTGGCGGCGATTCCGACCCAGGCCGGCTACTGCCAGCTGCTCGACCTCGGCGCCAATGTCGATTGCAGCGCGGAAAACCTCTACCAGTTCGCCGTGATGGGCTCGGTGGCCGCGCAGGCCCTGGGCGTGCAGCGGCCGCGGGTGGCGCTGCTCAATATCGGCACCGAGGACATCAAGGGCAACCAGCAGGTCAAGCTGGCCGCCAGTCTGCTGCAGAACGCCCGGGGCCTGAACTACATCGGCTTCGTCGAGGGCGACGGGCTGTACCGTGGCGAGGCGGACGTGGTGGTGTGCGACGGTTTCGTCGGCAATATCCTGCTCAAGTCCAGCGAAGGCCTGGCAACCATGATCGGTGCGCGCATCGAGGCGTTGTTCCGTGGCGGGCTGCTGGCGCGGGCGGCGGGGGCCATGGCCATGCCGTTGCTCAAGCGCCTGCAGGCCGACCTGGCGCCGGCGCGACACAATGGCGCAAGCTTCCTGGGGTTGCAGGGCATCGTCATCAAGAGTCATGGCTCGGCGGGCGTGCAGGGGTTGCAGAGTGCGATCCAGCGCGCGCTGATCGAGATCCAGGAGAACCTGCCGCAGCGCCTGCATGGGCGCCTCGAAGACCTGTTGCCCTGAGTGGCGTGGGAGCGGGCTTGCCCCGCGATGAGGCCATGACTGGAAATACAAAGCCTTTGGGCATGTCGCCCATGAAGTGCTTAAATGTGACCGCTTGGTCCGCCGCTCCATCCAAGCTTTCAGATTGCGCGCCCGGCCCACGGCCCGGCGCACCCTATCCGACGACAAGATCATAAGGGCTTGTTCAATGTCTGCATCCCTCGCATTCGTCTTTCCTGGTCAAGGTTCCCAGTCGCTGGGCATGCTCAAAGAGCTGGGCGCCGAAAAACCGGTAATCGTCGAGACCTTCAAGGAAGCGTCCGAGGCCCTGGGCTATGACCTGTGGAAACTGGTCCAGGAAGGCCCGGAAGAACAACTCAACCAGACCGACAAGACCCAGCCGGCCATCCTGACCGCCTCGATCGCCCTGTGGCGTCTGTGGCTGGAAGAGGGTGGCGCGCAGCCTGCGTTTGTCTCCGGTCACAGCCTGGGTGAATACAGCGCCCTGGTCGCCGCTGGCAGCCTGTCGCTCAAAGACGCCGTGCGTCTTGTCGAGCGCCGCGGTCAGCTGATGCAGGAAGCCGTGCCGGCCGGTCACGGCGCCATGGCCGCGATCCTCGGCCTGGACGACGCGGTGGTGGTCGAGATCTGCGCCAAGGCCGCCGAAGACCAAGTGGTCAGCGCGGTGAACTTTAACTCCCCTGGCCAGGTGGTCATCGCCGGCAACAAGGCGGCGGTGGATCGCGCCATGGAGCTGTGCAAAGAAGTCGGTGCCAAGCGCGCCCTGCCGCTGGCGGTCAGCGTGCCGTCGCACTGCGCGCTGATGAAACCGGCCGCCGAGCGTTTCGCCGAGTCGGTCAACGCCATCGAATGGAAGGCCCCGCAGATCCCGGTGGTGCAGAACGTCACCGCCGCCATCGCCGCTGACCTCGACGCTCTCAAGCACGATCTGCTGGCGCAGCTTTACCAGCCGGTACGCTGGGTAGAGTGCGTGCAGGCCCTGGCCGAGCGCGGTGCGGTGAACCTGGTCGAATGCGGCCCGGGCAAGGTCCTGGCCGGCCTGAACAAGCGTTGCGCCGACGGCGTGACCACCTACAACCTCAACACCCCAGACGCCGTCGCCGCCACCCGTGCGGCGCTGGCCTGAATTCGGAGAAGCTTGCATGAGCCTGCAAGGTAAAATTGCACTGGTCACCGGCGCCAGCCGTGGTATCGGCCAGGCCATCGCCCTCGAGCTGGGCCGCCAGGGCGCGACCGTGATCGGTACCGCCACCACCGCTTCCGGCGCCGAGCGCATTGCCGCCACCCTGAAAGAGCACGGCATCAACGGTACCGGCCTGGAGCTGAACGTCACCAGCGCCGAGTCCGTGGAGGCGGTGCTGGGCGCCATCGGCGAGCAGTTCGGCGCACCGGCCATCCTGGTCAACAACGCCGGCATCACCCGCGACAACCTGATGCTGCGGATGAAGGACGACGAGTGGTTCGACGTGATCGACACCAACCTCAACAGCCTCTACCGTCTGTCCAAGGGCGTGCTGCGCGGCATGACCAAGGCCCGCTGGGGTCGTATCATCAGCATCGGCTCGGTGGTGGGTGCCATGGGCAACGCCGGCCAGGCCAACTACGCCGCCGCCAAGGCTGGCCTGGAAGGCTTCAGCCGTGCCCTGGCCCGTGAAGTGGGCTCGCGTGGCATCACCGTCAACTCGGTGACCCCGGGCTTCATCGACACCGACATGACCCGCGAACTGCCCGAAGCGCAGCGCGAGGCCCTGCAGAAAGAGATTCCGCTGGGCCGCCTGGGCCAGGCCGAGGAGATCGCGAAAGTGGTTTCCTTCCTGGCTTCCGACGGCGCAGCCTATGTCACCGGCGCCACCGTGCCGGTGAACGGCGGGATGTACATGTAAAAACCGCAACTCAATGTGACGGATTGCTTCAAAAAAGAGTCATACTGCGAGCCTAAAATCCGTTATAAAGCTGCAACCAGATTCCGGGCAGAGGGCCCGGTGGCCTGGTGGAAGGCGCGTTACGCTTGAAAAGCAGGCGTCTTCCTATAAACTTGGTCACCGGCCAGCTGCCTGACATATGTCCATTAGGAGTGAAAACTAGGTATGAGCACCATCGAAGAACGCGTCAAGAAAATCGTCGCCGAGCAACTGGGCGTCAAGGAAGATGAAGTGAAGAACACCTCTTCCTTCGTTGAGGACCTGGGTGCCGATTCGCTTGACACCGTTGAGCTGGTGATGGCTCTGGAAGAGGAATTCGAGACCGAAATCCCTGACGAAGAAGCCGAGAAGATCACTACCGTTCAAGCTGCCATCGACTACGTCAACGCCCACCAGGCCTAAGACGTTTCAGTCGACGCTACTTGTCGGGAAAAACCGCACTGCCGTCGCCGGCGTGCGGTTTTTTCTTTGCAAGCCCTGCAATCAGCGGAGTCTGTTGCCAGGCCATTGGCCGCGCCAGTGCACTGGCAAGAGACTCTGTAATTTGGAAATGAGGAGAGTACTGTGTCGCGTAGACGCGTCGTGGTCACTGGTATGGGTATGCTGTCGCCACTGGGTACCGATGTACCGAGCACCTGGCAGGGCATTCTGGCTGGCCGCAGTGGCATCGGTCCGATCGAGCATACGGATCTGTCTGCCTACTCCACCCGTTTTGGCGGCTCGGTAAAGGGCTTCGAAGTCGAGCAGTACCTGTCGGCCAAGGAGGCCCGCAAGCTCGACCTGTTCATCCAGTACGGCCTGGCGGCCGGCTTCCAGGCGGTGCGCAACGCCGGCCTGGAAATCACCGACGCCAACCGCGAGCGCATCGGCGTGGCCATGGGTTCGGGCATTGGTGGGCTGACCAACATCGAAGAGACCAGCAAGACCCTGCACGAGCAAGGGCCGCGCCGGATCTCGCCGTTCTTCGTGCCGGGTTCGATCATCAACATGATCTCCGGCTTCCTGTCGATCCACCTGGGTCTGCAAGGGCCGAACTACGCGATCGCCACCGCCTGCACCACCGGTACCCATTGCATCGGCATGGCCGCGCGCAATATCGCTTACGGTGAAGCCGACGTGATGATCGCCGGTGGCGCCGAAATGGCCGCCTGCGGCCTGGGCATGGGCGGCTTCGGCGCGTCCCGCGCGTTGTCGACCCGCAACGACGAGCCGGCCCGTGCCAGCCGCCCGTGGGACAAGGGCCGTGACGGCTTCGTGCTGTCCGACGGTGCCGGCGCCCTGGTGCTCGAAGAGCTGGAGCATGCCAAGGCCCGTGGCGCCACCATCTACGCCGAGCTGGTCGGTTTCGGCATGAGCGGTGACGCCTACCACATGACCTCGCCGCCCGATTCCGGCGAAGGTGCCGCCCGCTGCATGGCCAACGCCTTGCGCGATGCCGGCATCCAGCCTGAGGACGTCAGCTACATCAACGCCCACGGCACCTCGACGCCGGCCGGCGACATTGCCGAAGTGGCCGCGATCAAGCGCGTGTTCGGCGAGCACGCCTACAAGCTGGCGGTCAGTTCGACCAAGTCGATGACCGGCCACCTGCTCGGCGCCGCCGGCGCGGTGGAGGCGATCTTCAGCGTCCTGGCGATCAACAGCCAGATGGCGCCGCCGACCATCAACCTGGACGAGCCCGACGAAGGCTGCGACCTGGACTTCGTGCCGCACCAGGCGCGCAGCATGCCGATCGACGTCGTGCTGTCCAACTCGTTCGGCTTCGGTGGCACCAACGGCTCACTGGTATTCCGTCGGTTCGCCGACTGATGCACAGCTGGATCGATGGCCAGGACGCGGCTGCGGTCAATCTGCAGAATCGTGGCCTGGCCTACGGCGATGGCCTGTTCGAGACCATTGCCGTGCGCGGCGGCAGGCCCAGCCTGCTGGCCCTGCACCTCGACCGCCTGGCGCTGGGTTGCCAGCGCCTGGCGATCGAAGCCGATCTGACGCTGGTTCGCAATGAACTGTTGCAATTCGCCCAGCTGCTGGGCGAGGGCGTCGCCAAGCTGATCCTGACCCGTGGCGACAGCCAGCGCGGCTATGCCCCGGTGGCTGGCGCTCAGGCGCGGCGCATTCTCCAGGGCAGCCCCTTGCCGGCTTATCCCGCCGAAAACGCCGAACAGGGCGTGCGCCTGTACGCCTGTCAGACGCGGCTGGCGGAACAACCGCTGCTGGCCGGGCTCAAACACCTCAACCGCCTCGAGCAGGTGCTGGCCCGTGCCGAATGGCAGGATCCGGCGTTTGCCGAAGGCTTGATGCGTGACGGCCAAGGGCGGGTGATCGAAGGGGTGTACAGCAACCTGTTCCTGGTGCGTGACGGCGTGCTGCTAACCGCCGAGCTGAGCCGTTGCGGCGTGGCCGGGGTGATGCGCGCGGCGTTGCTGGAGCAGGCGGCGTTGCTGGGCATTGCCACCCAGGTGCGGGACTTGCCGCTGGAGGCGCTGGAGCAGGCTGACGAAGTGTTCGTCTGCAACAGTGTCTACGGCATCTGGCCCGTGCGTGAATTCGCCGCGCTGAACTGGCCGGCCGGGCCGCTCACCCGTAAACTGCAGGCCGTTGCCCGTACGTTACTGGATACCTGAATTCGTGAGACGCAAATTCCTGCTGCTGCTGGAAATGAGCTTGATCCTCGCCGGCCTGGCACTGGGCTGGGCCGCCTGGAAGGTCAACTCGGTCCTGGAGCAGCCCCTGCAAGTGGCGCAGGAGCGCCTGCTCGACGTGCCCAGCGGCACGACGCCCAACCGTATGTTCTATCGCATGCAGAGCGAAGGCCTGCTCGACGATCCGCTGTGGCTGCGCCTTTACTGGCGCTTCAACATGGCGGGCACGCCGCTGCATACCGGCGAGTACCGGGTGACCCCGGGCATGACCGTGGGGCAGCTGTTCGACGCCTGGAAGCGCGGCGACGTGGTGCAGTACAACATCACCCTGGTCGAGGGCTGGACCTTCCGCCAGGTGCGTGCCGCAGTCGCGAAGCACGAAAAGCTCAAGCACACCCTCGAGGGGCTGTCCGATGCCGAAGTGATGGATAAGCTCGGCCATACCGGTGTGTTCCCCGAAGGCCGCTTCTTCCCCGACACCTATCGCTTCGTGCGCGGCATGAGTGACATCGAGCTGTTGCAGCAGGCTTATATGCGCCTGGACGAAGTGTTGGCCAAGGAATGGGCCGAGCGCAGCACCGACCTGCCGTATCGCGACCCGTACCAGGCGCTGATCATGGCCTCGCTGGTGGAGAAGGAAACCGGCATTCCCCAGGAGCGCGGGCAGATCGCCGGCGTGTTCGTGCGGCGCATGCGCCTGGGCATGATGCTGCAGACCGACCCGACCGTGATCTATGGCATGGGCGAGCGCTACAACGGCAAGATCACCCGCGCCGACCTGCGCGAGCCGACCCCCTACAACACCTACACCATGACCGGCCTGCCGCCGACGCCGATCGCCATGGTCGGGCGCGAGGCGATCCATGCCGCGCTCAACCCCAGCAACGGCTCGAGCCTGTACTTCGTCGCCCGCGGCGATGGCAGTCATGTGTTCTCCGACGACCTGGACGATCACAACAGTGCGGTGCGTGAGTTCCAGCTCAAGCGGCGGGCGGATTACCGTTCCAGCCCCGCGCCGCAGAACGCGCCTGAAGAGGCTCCGGCCGATGACGTCGCTGCACCTGCAGAGCCTGATTCCAAGTCTTCGGCGCCAGCGACGGAACAGCCCTAGGCTCTATGACAATGGCGTCGTGGCGTTCAGCGGCGGCGCGTATTGGTCCGGTTACCTCGCCACACTGCGAGGGTGTCAAGTTCTCAGGGAGAGCAGGTGCTAAAATCTTTCGCTATTTCCAATACTTCACTGAGCGCTCACGTTGATTTATACGATGAGCGTGCGTCCAGATTTGGAACCTGGATCTCTGTATTGATTGGCCAGAATGGCAGTCGTAAGAGTTTTATCTTGCGTCAGATTCTTCAAGCGGCCCTGGATGACATGGCGGCTGGCAAAAAACGCAACTCAGACTTGGCAATGCCCGGCTGGGAGGACGGTGCGCCGGCAAACGTGATCTGTATATCGGGTACTCCGCTGGATCGTTTCCCAAGGGCGCAGATGCTGATGCTCGGCAGCCAAAAAAAGCAGGGGCAGGCAAGATACCTCTACCTGGGGCAGCGCGCGGCAAACGGTATGGCCGGTATCGCCCAGAGTGAGCGAGCGCTGATGGTGGCCTTGTTCTTGAACGCCGATCAGCTCCGTGCCAGGGCTCATATATTCGAGCGGGTTTTCAATAATGTTGGGTTCGCGCCAAGAATCGACATATCCCTCAAGCTTGGAAAAGAGCTGGAGCGGCATGACAGTGACTGGGTTAATGCTCATCTCAGTGTGAGATACGTGGCAAAGGACGCCATTGAGGATTATGCCAGGAAAGCCATCGCTGACTATTGTCAGGCGGCCCCTGTGGAGCGCCACAGTCCCCGGCTACAAGCGGTACTCAATAAGGTCAGCGGTTTTGATTTTACTATCAATGGTATTTTCAAACTCCTGGATTGGTTCGATCACGCCCCTCCTTGCCTGGTGTTCGAAAAGGGTGAAATTCGCCTTGCTTCGCCGGTTTGGAAGGACTGGGGTATTGATGAACTGGAGGTTTTCGTACGCGCAGGCCTTATCGAAGTGTCCCGGACACGATTCTTCAAGCAGAGCCATCACTCGGAGAGCGCTCGCCAAGGGCAGGGTATGCTCGAGCTTCCGGGCGATCATCTCAGTTCTGGCCAATGGAGCTGGCTCGCGGGACTGGTCGGGTTGGCGGCACACATCACCGACAGCAGCCTGGTGTTGATCGACGAGCCTGAGAATAGCCTGCACCCTCTTTGGCAACAGCAGTACATCACCACGCTGAACGCTGTCATGAGAGAGTTCCGGGGGGCGCAGGCCATGGTGGTGACTCATTCGCCTATTATTGCCTCTGGTGTCGAACCTGGCTGCGGGCAAGTTCAGGCGCTGATCGACCTTGGTGTGAACGAGGCGGGTCAGCAGCTCATCGAGTCCAGAAGTGTGCCAGACACCTACGGGTGGAGAGCATCTGATGTCTACGAGGCCGCGTTCGATGTGCCATCGTCGCGGGCACCCTTTTTCACCCTCACTGCAGATGTTGCGCTGGCACTCATTCGCGAAGACAAGCGGATGAGCGTTGCAGAAAATCGGCTGTTTCAGGAAGAGCTTACCCAGTGTCTGGCCTCGCTACCGCCGGTCGATCCGCTGCGGACCGTCTTGAGCCAACTGCTTGATGAGTTGCGCAAGCGCACCGGGCATGGAGTTGGGTGAATGTTTGAAACTATCACGCTCACTGACGAAGATGAGCCACTGTTGGCGTCGATCCGGGCGTATTCAGGAAACGTGTGGTCGACACCCCATGAGTTGAAGGCATACCGCAGCCGGCTGCTGAAGCTTCAGAATTACCGCTGCGCTTATTGCCAGCTCGCGATCGAGGCGGATGAGGTCGGGCATCGAGAACTGGATCATATATTGCCCAAACTGGGTACGAAGAACTGTACGGATGAAAACGGCAGAAGCAATGAGTATGCACGGCGTCAGCACACGTATGGCTACTCGCAGTTCACCTATGAACCACTGAATATGGTGGTGATCTGCAAGATCTGCAACTCGTACAAGAAGAGCTTCGACCCTTTGCGTGACCGGACGAATGTCTACACCAGTGACACCTATCCTGACCCTGCTGCCATACAGTGGTTTTACCCATACACCCAGCGTTATTCCGGCCATATCAGTCGAAGCGAGAATTGGACTTACACACAACGTTCCCCAGAGGGCGATTACGTTATCCGGGTTTGCCGGCTCGATCAGGCTGAGGGCCTGAGCTCCAGGGCTGCAGTGCGTGCCTTGATCAAGGCACGGCAGGCTGGAAGCCTTAGAGACGCTGTGATGGATCTGGCCGGGGATGTCCGGGCGCAGCGGTGCAGCTTTGATCATGCGGTCAGTGCCGTCGAGTTGGCAGTTGATATCGATCGTCCGGTAGCGAATGAGCTGATCCAGCTCTGGGTGGAATTTCGCGCCAAAGGCACCATGCTGCTGGCTGAAAAAGCAGAAGCGCTATTGGTGGCCCTTGTTGCTGATGAGGATATCGATACCGACGACGCGGCTGGCATCCTCAAGGTATTGACTTGCTGCACAGAGGCTGCGACATCTTCCACGCGCTCATGACCCGTTCGGCTAGCACATCAATTGTCTGGTCGTTGTCGATCAGAATGTCTTGCGGTTGTATCTCGATGCCTGACTCTGAGCTGTGAGGGTTTACCCGTTGCGGATTTGGGCGCCTGATGTGCCAGATCCTGCCATTGTGTTGGCGCAGGTAAGCTGCTTCGTTCTCGTAGCGAATATCTTTGATGATGATGGTGTGGGCCTCATCCGGGAGCGATGAGAGGGGGCGTGAGAGTGCCACCGTCGAAGCTGCCCGTCGAACTGCATAGTCGCTGTACAGCGCCAATGCTCTGGCGCTGAGAAACTCCACAGCGCTGCGTGGTGTGATCGACCAGTAAGGATCGATCTGCCCGCTCAGCCGTTCGTCCCAGAGCTGCGCATCACTAAAACCGAAGAAGGCTTGGGCTGCCAGTCTGAACGGGGCCTGCGTCGCGTTCAGGTCGACGACAAAACCGTCATCGGTCGCCCGACCGGCAGGTGGGTTGATGGCCAACTCTGCGCGCATCAGCCAATGGTCGGCAGTGCGTTCGCGCATCCACTCGGTGCCCACTTGCTGGAACAGTTCTCGTGGCGAACGTTGCCACAGTGCAATGGGCTGCTCTTTAAGATCATCCGACCACGTCTGCTCGTCGCTTAACCCCCATAGCGCCTGGCAACCCATTTTCAAGGGGTCTGCCAGTGCGTATGCCGCGACACCTGGTTGCTTGAGCAGTACGGCGGCAACGGTGTCTTTCCCTGATCGGGCGGGGGCGGCCAGGCCGATGATTGTCCTCACGAGGTCTCCAGTATGTTTGGGCAGGGAGAAACGCTAGAATGCGCGATTTAGCGGCGATTTTAGTTTGCCTGGTGAAATGATTGCAAAACCTCGCGCCTGTTTGCACAGGTATGGTCGAGATTCAAAGAGAGGTCCGCATGGCTGAAGCCTACCCCTGGCAGCAGGCGCTCTGGCAGCAATTGGCCGGGCGCGCCCAGCATGCCCATGCCTACTTGCTGCACGGGCCCCAGGGCATCGGCAAGCGCGCACTGGCCGAGCGCCTGATGGCGCGGCTGCTGTGCCAGCAGCCGCAGGGCCTGGATGCTTGCGGCCAATGCAAGTCGTGCCTGTTGCTCAAGGCCGGCAGCCACCCGGACAACTTCGTACTGGAGCCGGAAGAGGCCGACAAGCCGATCAAGATCGACCAGGTGCGTGATCTGGTGTCATTCGTGGTGCAGACCGCCCAGCAGGGCGGGCGCAAGGTGGTGCTGATCGAGCCGGTGGAGGCGATGAACATCAATGCCTCCAACGCCCTGCTCAAGAGTCTGGAGGAGCCCTCCGGCGATACCGTGCTACTGCTGGTCAGCCACCAGCCCAGCCGCCTGCTGCCGACCATCAAGAGCCGCTGCCAGCAGGTTGCCTGCCCGCAGCCGAGCCTGGAGCAGAGCCGCGCCTGGCTGGCCGCCGCCCTTGCCGACAGTGGCGAGGAGGAGCGCGAGGAGCTGCTGACCCTGGCCGCCGGTTCGCCGCTGATGGCCGTGAGCCTGCAGGCCCAGGGCGTGCGCGAGCAGCGGGCGCTGGTGACCGAGGGGGTGAAGAAGCTGCTCAAGCAGCAGCAGTCGCCCAGCCAACTGGCCGAGGCCTGGAACAGCGTGCCGTTGCTGTTGCTGTTCGACTGGTTCTGCGACTGGTCGCACCTGATCCTGCGCTACCAGTTGACCCAGGATGAGGAAGGACTAGGCTTGGCCGACATGCGCAAGGTGCTGCAGTACCTGGCGCAGAAGAGCCGCCAGGGCAAGGTGCTGGAGGTCCAGGCGTGGATCCTCGAGCAGCGCCAGAAGGTGCTGGGCAAGGCCAACCTCAACCGTGTACTGCTGCTCGAAGCCTTGCTCGCCCATTGGGTGCAGCTGCCGGGCATGCGCTGATTTCCACCGTTCATTCATGTGTGTCGTGTTCCCATGCTCGTAGATTCCCATTGCCACCTCGACCGTCTCGACCTGAGCGCCCACCAGGGCTCCCTCGACGCCGCCCTGCAGGCGGCCCGTGAGCGCGGGGTAGGGCACTTCCTGTGCATCGGCGTGAGCGCCGAGAACGCCGGCGCGGTCAAGGCGCTAAGCGAGCGCTACGCCGACGTGGACTGCTCGGTGGGCGTGCACCCGCTCGACCTGGCGCCCGGGGAAACGCCGGCCCTGGAGTGGCTGTTGCGCGAACTGGCCCACCCCCATGTGGTGGCCATTGGCGAGACCGGGCTGGACTACCACTACGAGCCAGAGGCCGCCGAACTGCAGCAGGCCTCGTTCCGCCTGCACCTGGAGGCTTCGCGGCAGACCGGCAAGCCGGTCATCGTGCACACCCGGGCGGCCCGCGAGGACACCCTGGCGCTGCTGCGCGAGGCCAACCTGCCCCAGGCCGGGGTGCTGCACTGCTTCACCGAGGACTGGCCGATGGCCAAGGCCGCGCTCGACCTGGGCTACTACATTTCGCTGTCCGGCATCGTCACCTTCCGCAATGCCGACGCCTTGCGCGAGGTGGCCCGGCAGGTGCCGGTGGATCGCCTGCTGGTGGAGACCGACTCGCCGTACCTGGCGCCGATCCCGCACCGCGGCAAGCCGAACCTGCCGCAGTACGTGCGGGAAGTGGCCGAGTATGTGGCGTCGTTGCGTGGGGTGAGCTACGAGCAGTTGGCCGAGCAGACGACCAGCAACTTCAAGCGACTGTTCCCGCTGGCAAGGGTAATCTGAGGTCGCCGTGCTGACGCTATCGCGGGGCAAGCCCGCTCCCACGTAATGATCGAACTCGTGGGAGCGGGCTTGCCCCGCGATAGCATTGGCCCAGGCAAATCTGAAGCCGCCTCCCCATGCACCCCGAACCGGGCAAAAAAAACCCGGGTTCTGGGGGGGGAATCCGGGTTAAGACCATTAGGAGTAAAACAAAGGCACACGCTCCCTGGGTACCTTTATCGGCGCGCCACTTGGGGGTATGCGTCGCGCCAACACTTCAAGTATTGGCCAGGATTGGCGCCCCGCCAGCGGTGATTGATCGTTTTTTAAACAGATTTGGAATACGTCCGCAGCCCCTTGCGCGTTCAATGCATGGCGATCTGCCGGACCTGTCGCAGTACGTCGTCGATCAGGTTGGGGTCGGTATAGAAATGTGGGGAAAACCGCACCCCGGGGCCGCGTACGGCGCAAATAACCCCGCTATCGCTCAGGGCACGATAAATGTCGGCGTTGGCCTGGCCATCCAGGCTGAAACTGACGATGCCGGCCCGCCGCGAAGGATCAATCGGGCTGTGCAACTGCGCCCCGGGGATGGCAGTGAGCCCTTGATGCAGCTGCTCGACCCGCTGCTCCAGCTGTTCGGCGACCACCGTCATGCCGACATCCTCCAGCAGCGACAGGCTGGCCTCCAGCGCGCAGGCGCCGAGCATGTTCGGGCTGCCGCACTCGAAGCGCCGTGCGCTGCGGGCCGGCTGCCACTGGCGGCGCTCGAAGTCGCCAAGGTGCTCCAACATATGCCAGCCATAGGCATGCAGCCTCAACTGCCGGCGTAGGTCGCTGCGGCAATAGAACACCCCCAGCCCCTCGGGGCCGAGCATCCACTTGTGGCCGTCGGCCATGGCGAAGTCGCATTGGTAGTGCTGCACATCGAAGGGCAGGGCGCCGACCTGCTGGATCGCGTCGACGCAGAACAGCACGCCGCGTTGGCGACAGGCGGCGCCCAGGCGTGCCAGGTCCAGGCGCAGGCCGCTGGCGAACTGCACGGCGCTGACCGACAGCAAGCGCGTTCGCGGGCCGCAGGCGGCGAGCAGTGCCGCTTCCGGATCGGCGACGGCCAGGCCTGCCTCGACCACTTCGACCCCGCGATCAGCCAGGGCCTGCCAGACCACGCGGTTGGAGGGGAACTCCTCGTCGCTGATGACGACCTGGTCGCCGGGCCGCCAGTCGAGGCCGAAGGCCACCAGCGACAGCGCCTGGGAGGTGTTGCCCACCAGGGCGATGTCGCCGGTGCTGGGCGCATTCAGCAGGCGTGCCAGGCGCTCGCGCAGGCGGCGCTCGGTGGCCAGCCAGGCCGGATACTCGCGGGCGCCCAGACGCACGTTTTCCTGGGCGAAGCGCGCCACGGCCTCGGCGGTCCGCCGCGGCCAGGGGGCGATCGCCGCGTGATTCAGGTAGCACAGGCCCGGCGCCTGCTCGAACTCATCAAGAAACACAGACATGGTTGGAAGATCCGTGCAATTTGCCGCCAGTTAGGCATAATAATCCGCTTCGATTGTCATCCCAGTCCTTCTTTATGCAGAAAGAACCTCGCAAGGTCCGTGAGTTTCGCCGTCGCGAACAAGAGATCCTCGACACGGCGCTCAAGCTGTTTCTCGAACAAGGTGAAGACAGCGTCACCGTCGAGATGATCGCCGACGCCGTGGGTATCGGCAAAGGCACGATCTACAAGCACTTCAAGTCCAAGGCGGAGATCTACCTGCGCCTGATGCTCGACTACGAGCGCGACCTGAATGAGCTGTTGCATTCGGCCGACGTCGACCGTGACAAGGAAGCCCTGTCGCGTGCCTACTTCGAGTTCCGCATGCGCGACCCGCAGCGCTACCGGCTGTTCGACCGCCTGGAAGAGAAGGTGGTCAAGGGCAACCAGGTGCCGGAAATGGTCGAGCAGCTGCACAGCATCCGCGCCTCCAACTTTGATCGCCTCACCCAGTTGATCAAGGGGCGCATCAGCGAGGGCAAGCTCGAGGACGTGCCGCCGTACTTCCACTACTGCGCCGCCTGGGCGCTGGTCCATGGCGCGGTGGCGCTGTACCACTCGCCGTTCTGGAGCAATGTGCTCGAGGATCAGGAAGGTTTCTTCCAGTTCCTCATGGACATCGGCGTGCGCATGGGCAACAAGCGCAAGCGCGATCCGGAAGCCGCGAACTAAAGCCGTTCAAGCAGCGCCCACCGCACATCCGGCGGGCGCCTTCGCTCAAGGCTTCGCCGGGAAGGCTTGCAAAAACCTGATTTTTGAGTCAGGTTTTGCTCGCCAGAATCTTCCACGCCGGAGTCATCCATGATCGTCGATCGTCAAGGCAGGCGCTTTCGCAACCTGCGCGTCAGCCTGACTGCTGCCTGCAACTATGCCTGCACCTACTGCGTGCCCGATGGCAAGCGCCTGGTGGCGGCGCAGGACGAGCTCACGGCGGATGCCCTGGCCCGGGGCGTGGCCTACCTGGTGGAGGCGGCCGGGGTCGAACGGCTGCGCATCACCGGCGGCGAGCCGCTGGTCAGTCCGCGACTGGAAGCCTTTCTCGGCGCGGTGGCGGGCCTGGGGCTGGAAGACATCAGCCTGACCACCAACGGCCAGCTGCTCACCCGCAAGCTGCCGCTGCTGCGCGACGCCGGCATCCGCCGGCTCAACGTTTCCCTCGACACCCTCGACGCCAGTACCTTTCGCGGGATCGCCCGGGGTGGCGACCTGGCCAGCGTCTTGGCGGGCATGGCGCAGGCCAGCGCCGCGGGCATGGCGATCAAGGTCAACATGGTGCCCATGCGCGGGCAGAACCTCGATCAGGTGCTGCCTTTGCTCGACTACTGCCTCGAACGCGGCTACGAGCTGCGCTTCATCGAGCTGATGCGCATGGGCCACCTGGCGCGCGACGGCAATGCTTTCCTGCAGCAGTTCGTCGGCCTTGAGCAACTGCTGGCGTTGATCGGTCAGTCACACAGCTATGAGCAGGCGCCGCGCCCGCTGGATGCCACGGCCCTGCGCTACCGCATTCCCGGCAAGGGCCATTTCGGCGTGATCGCCAACGAGAGCGTGCCGTTCTGCCGCACCTGTTCGCGCCTGCGCCTGTCGTCCACCGGCTGGCTGCATGGCTGCCTGTCGTCGAGTAACCGTCACTTTGTCGGCGACCTGCTCGACAAGCCCCGTCATCAGGCGCTTCCGGCGCTGCAGCGGCTGCTGGTGAAGGCCCTGGCGGACAAGCAGGATGTGGCGTTTTCCGGCGATGTGATGGTGATGAAGGTGATCGGCGGCTGACTCTGGCGCAAAAGCTGCATCCCGCGGCTATTCGCCGGTTTTTCGTCACCGGTTTCTGGAGGAAAGATGCGTAGCCTGGTCTTGCTGCTGGCGCTGATGGCGTTGGGCGGCTGCATGAATGTCAGCGATATGGGCGAGGGCGTCCGTTACCACATGAGTGATGCGGGCCTGCTGGACCACAGCGACACCACCCGTACCCTGTCGATCCGTCTGCAGCCGGACTCGTTCATCTTCATCGGCCAGGGCGCCTTCGTGCCGCCGGGCAAGGGGCCGGTGCCGCAGCAGAACGCGGTGGCCGAGGAGGCCTTCAAGAGCTTCGTCGAGTACTTCCCGCTGGTGCGTCGCGCCCAGGGCCCGCTGGGTCTGGAAGACGCGATCGCCGAGGCCCGCGCGGTGGGTGCCGACTATGTGTTGTACACCCGTTTCGCCCGCACCGACGACCGTATCGGCAACGGTGACGAGTGGTATGACGAGCAGGCTGTCGATCGCCTGGGCTGGGACCGTGGCGTGGTGCAGATGATGCTGATCGAGACCAGCACCCGCTACCTGATCGACACCGCGCGCATCAAGAGCCGCGGCGGTTTGTTGACGTTCCACGACAACACGCCACAGGATTTGCTTGCCGCGCCGATGCGCGAGTACGCTCGTAGTCTTCTGGGCATGAGCAACTGAGCGAGCGCGTCATGAGCGATTCCGGCAAGGCCAACGATCTGCTGGCGCAGATCCCCGCGCACAAGGGGCTGCCCCCGGTGCACCTGTGGAACCCGGACTTCTGCGGTGACATCGACATGCGGATCGCCCGGAACGGGACCTGGTACTACCTGGGGACGCCGATCGGGCGCAAGCCGATGGTGCGGTTGTTCTCCACCATCATTCGGCGTGACGGGGACGATTACTTCCTGGTCACGCCGGTGGAGAAGGTCGGGATCCGGGTCGATGATGCGCCATTTGTTGCCGTGCTGCTGGATGTCGAGGGCAGTGGGGAGCAGCAGGTGTTGCGGTTTACCAGCAATGTCGACGATCAGGTCGAGGCTGGGCCTGAGAATCCCCTGCGGGTTGAGCTTGATCCGGTTACCCAGGAGCCTTCTCCGTATGTGCTGATGCGCAGCAACCTCGAGGCGTTGATTCATCGCAATGTGTTCTATCAGTTGGTGGAACTGGCGGTGGCGCGGGAGATTGATGGGGAAGTTTGGCTTGGAGTTTGGAGTCGGGGTGAGTTCTATCCGATTGGGCGTAGTATATAATAACTGTTTCTGAATCCCCGTTTCATTACAGATACAACAGCCCAGCAATCAACTCATATTTCTTGATCTTGATCTTGATCTTGATCTTGATCTTGATCTTGATCTTGATCTTGATCTTGATCTTGCTTCTAAGCGCGCGATAGTTCAGGCACCGCCAATTGCGACTTCAGGAGGCCGAGCGGAGTTCTTGCGGAGGGAGGTGACGGCCATGGAT
>NZ_JAQMYQ010000045.1:0-49638 GCF_028369275.1 Mitsuaria sp. RG | reverse complement strand
CCCCCGCCAGTCCCCGGATCACTCATTGCTGCTCAAGGAAGGAGCGCATCATGACCACGGAGAATCCCGCCCATCACGCGCTGATCATTGTCGATACTCAGGGGCTGCTCACAGCCGTCGAGCGACTCCCCAGCGATCCAGCTTCTCCCGCCGAACTCGACCCCCGCCATTTCTGCATCCTGCACTCACGCCCGGCAACGGGTGAAACGCTGCTTCTCGACACACCGGAGTTAGTCGTCGCGGCTGGGGACACCCTGCTCCTGCACACGGTCCCGGTGGCGCTGCTCGGCGAGGAGATGCTGTTCAGCCACAGCCCCGTCAGCGAGCCGCTGCTGGACATCGAGTTGGCCGAGCAACGCAACCTGCGCCTGGCCCTTCCCGATGCAGCGGCGCCGCTGCAGCCGACAAGCCGCCAAGTCGACACCTATCACTGGCGTATCCACTGCGACCAGCCGGGTGAATTCAAGTTGGCCTGGCAGGTGATGGTGCTGGCCCAGGGCTGCGAGCCGCTCGCCCACTTCACACTGCGCCTTGCCTTGCGGACCAACGGCCACTCGCAGTGAACCCGTCTTTGGCGTTTAGCCCTTGGGATGCATCGAAAGCCCCGCTATAATCGCCCGGCACTTTCGACGGTGGCTCCAGCGGCCACCGTTCCCGCCACCCATCCGAGGGGCGCTGCAGCAGGCTCGGCCTGTCAGGCTCGGTTGGGGCGTTGTCCGCGCAAGCGGACGCTCAACGCACAACGGCGCCCATTCGCACACTACGAATGGAGGCTCTCAATGAGCGCTGTAAACACGCCTGCTGGTTTTTCCGACTTCAAGGTCGCCGACATCTCCCTGGCCGACTGGGGCCGCAAGGAAGTCATCATCGCCGAATCGGAAATGCCGGCACTGATGGGCCTGCGCCGCAAGTACCAAGCCGAGCAACCGCTCAAGGGCGCGAAGATCATCGGCTGCATCCACATGACCATCCAGACCGCCGTGCTGATCGAGACCCTGGTCGCCCTGGGCGCCGAAGTGCGCTGGTCGTCGTGCAACATCTTCTCCACCCAGGACCAGGCCGCCGCGGCCATCGCCGCCGCCGGCATCCCGGTGTTCGCCTGGAAAGGTGAAACCGAGCAAGAGTACGAGTGGTGCATCGAGCAGACCATCCTGAAAGACGGTCAGCCATGGGACGCCAACATGGTCCTGGACGACGGCGGTGACCTGACCGAAATCCTGCACAAGAAATACCCGGCCATGCTGGACAAGATCCACGGCGTGACCGAAGAGACCACCACCGGCGTGCACCGCCTGCTCGACATGCTGGCCAAGGGCGAGCTGAAAGTCCCGGCGATCAACGTCAACGACTCGGTCACCAAGAGCAAGAACGACAACAAGTACGGCTGCCGTCACAGCCTGAACGACGCCATCAAGCGCGGTACCGACCACCTGCTGTCGGGCAAGCAGGCTTTGGTGATCGGCTACGGCGACGTGGGCAAGGGCTCGGCCCAGTCCCTGCGTCAGGAAGGCATGATCGTCAAGGTCACCGAAGTCGACCCGATCTGCGCCATGCAAGCGTGCATGGACGGCTTCGAAGTGGTCTCGCCGTTCAAGGACGGCATCAACACCGGTACCGAAGCCGGCATCAACAAGGACCTGCTGGGCCGCATCGACCTGATCGTCACCACCACCGGTAACGTCAACGTCTGCGACGCCAACATGCTCAAGGCCCTGAAGAAGCGCGCCGTGGTCTGCAACATCGGCCACTTCGACAACGAGATCGACACCGCCTTCATGCGCAAGAACTGGGCATGGGAAGAGGTCAAGCCGCAGGTGCACAAGATCCACCGCACCGGCGCCGGCGTGTTCGATCCGCAGAACGACGACTACCTGATCCTGCTGGCCGAAGGCCGCCTGGTGAACCTGGGCAACGCCACCGGCCACCCAAGCCGCATCATGGACGGCTCGTTCGCCAACCAGGTCCTGGCGCAGATCTTCCTGTTCGAGCAGAAGTTCGCCGAACTGCCAGCCGCCAAGAAGGCCGAGCGCCTGACCGTTGAAGTGCTGCCGAAGAAGCTGGACGAAGAAGTGGCCCTGGAGATGGTCCGCGGCTTCGGCGGCGTGGTCACCCAGCTGACCCCGCAGCAGGCCGAGTACATCGGTGTGACCGTCGAAGGTCCGTTCAAGCCGGACGCCTACCGCTACTAAGCAGCGGCGCCAGCGCCGGGTAATCGCCCTGGCGCTGGCTGGCAACGCGTCGAACCGATGTCCGAGCCAGGCCGGCCCCAACCGTCCTGGCTTTTATTTGCAGGTAGCCGCCCTGGGCGCGCCGCCGAAGGAACGAGAGATGTCACAAGAACGCCGCTACAGTTTCGAGTTCTTCCCCACCAAGACCGATGCCGGCCACGAGAAGCTGATGGGCGTCGCCCGCCAGCTGGCCAGCTACAACCCGGACTTCTTCTCCTGCACCTACGGTGCCGGGGGCTCGACCCGCGACCGCACGCTGAACACCGTGCTGCAGCTGGAAAGCGAAGTGAAGGTCCCGGCCGCTCCGCACCTGTCCTGCGTGGGTGACAGCAAGGACGACCTGCGCGCCCTGCTCGCCGAGTACCAGGCCGCCGGCATCAAGCGCATCGTCGCCCTGCGTGGCGACCTGCCATCCGGCATGGGTGCGGCCAGCGGCGAGCTGCGCTACGCCAGCGACCTGGTCGAGTTCATCCGCCAGGAAACCGGCAACCACTTCCACCTGGAAGTGGCCGCCTATCCTGAGATGCACCCACAGGCGCGTAACTTCGAGGCGGATCTGGCCAACTTCGTGCACAAGGTCAAGGCCGGTGCCGACAGCGCCATCACCCAGTACTTCTTCAACGCCGACAGCTATTTCTACTTCGTCGAGCGCGCGCAGCAGCTGGGCGTGGACATCCCGGTGGTGCCCGGCATCATGCCGATCACCAACTACAGCAAGCTGGCACGTTTCTCCGATGCCTGCGGCGCCGAGATCCCGCGCTGGATCCGCAAGCAGCTGGAAGCCTATGCCGACGACACCGCCAGCATCCAGGCCTTCGGCGAGGAAGTGATCACCCGCATGTGCGAACAACTGCTGCAAGGCGGCGCACCGGGCCTGCACTTCTACACGCTCAACCAGGCCGAACCGAGCCTGGCGATCTGGAACAACCTGAAGCTGCCACGCTGATGGTCGTGGACAAGGCTTTGGCGCAGGTCAGAGCCTTGTTCATTCGCGCTTGTAGCGCAGGCCCCCGCGACCAGTGCTCACTGGCCTTGCACGGGCTCGCAGCGTACTCTCCCGCCATGCGCACGCTCATTCTCCCTCTCCTGCTGTTGCTGCTCGCCGGCCTGAGCCCGCTGGCCCATGCCGAACGCCTGCGCATCGTCAGCGACGACTGGGCGCCGTACCTCTACCAGGAAAACGGCCAGCCCAAAGGCATCGACTACGAGGTCACCAACGAGGTGTTCAAGCGCCTGGGCATCGAGGTGCAATGGCAGTTCCTGCCCTGGCGGCGCTGCCTGGCCATGGTCGAGCAGGGCCTGGCGGACGCGGTGATGGATATTTTCCGGGTCGACTCGCGCCAGGGTTACCTGGTCTACCCGGACGAGCCCATGTCAGAGGTCGAGTTCGTCCTCTACCAGGCCCGCTCGCGCCCCCATCCGGTCGAGCGCCTCGAAGACCTGGCCGGGCTGACCGTGGGTACCTCGCCAGGCTACGTCTACGACGGCGTTTTCGCCGAATCGCCGCTGTTCCGTCGGGAGCCGGCGCCCAGCCACGAGGCCAACTTCGGCAAGCTGGCGCTCGGGCGCATCGACCTGCTGGTGACCGACCGCCGGGTGGGTGGCTATGTCAGCCGCCAGCTGGGCCTGGAGCAGACCGTCGAGGCGCTGCCCCTGGTGATCAGCCGCCGTCCGCAGTACCTGGGGCTGGCCCGCAAGCCCGGGCGCGAGCAGCTGGCACAGGCGTTCAGTGATGAACTGCGACGCTTCAAGCAGGAGCCGGCCTACGCGGCAATCAACGCCCGCTACCTGGGCAATCGCGATTTTCCTTTCGCCGTTGAGCAGCAGGAACGCAGCACACCCTGATTGCTCTGTTATACTCGGGCCTTCCCGCCAGGCTCACGCCCGGACGCTCGGCCTCGCAACAGGCATCTCGACCCGCAGCAGCGCACCTAGCGCGCCGCCCGCAGGCTCCAGGATGCGCCGTGCACGCCCAGCTGGACCGGACGCGATCGCATCCTTCCGATGCCCGTCGCGCCAGGCAGAACACCCCATCGGGCCCAGCCCCCACGAGAACAGGATTGCCCATGTCCTTTGCTTCCCTCGGTCTCTCCGAGGCTCTTGTCCGCGCTATCGAGGCAGCGGGCTATACCCAGCCCACTCCGGTGCAACAGCGGGCCATTCCCGCCGTGTTGCAAGGTCGCGATCTTATGGTCGCCGCCCAGACAGGTACTGGTAAAACCGGCGGCTTCGCGCTCCCCATCCTCGAGCGCCTGTTCCCGGGTGGCCACCCCGACAAATCGCAACGCCACGGCCCGCGCCAGCCGCGCGTCCTGGTGCTGACCCCGACCCGCGAGCTGGCCGCCCAGGTGCATGACAGCTTCAAGGTCTATGCCCGCGACCTGAACTTCATCAGCGCCTGCATCTTCGGCGGTGTCGGCATGAACCCGCAGGTCCAGGCCATGGCCAAGGGCGTCGACGTCCTGGTCGCCTGCCCAGGTCGTTTGCTCGACCTGGCCGGCCAGGGCAGCGTCGACCTCTCGCGGGTCGAGATCCTGGTGCTGGACGAAGCCGACCGCATGCTCGACATGGGCTTCATCCACGACGTCAAGAAAGTGCTGGCACGCCTGCCGGCCAAGCGCCAGAACCTGCTGTTCTCGGCGACTTTCTCCAAGGACATCACCGACCTCGCCGACAAGCTGCTGCACAACCCCGAGCGTATCGAGGTCACGCCGCCGAACACCACCGTCGAGCGCATCGAGCAGCGCGTCTACCGCCTGCCGGCCAGCCACAAGCGCGCCCTGCTGGCGCACCTGATCACCCTGGGTGCCTGGGAGCAGGTACTGGTGTTCACCCGCACCAAGCACGGCGCCAACCGCCTGGCCGAGTACCTCGAAAAGCACGGCCTGACCGCTGCGGCGATCCACGGCAACAAGAGCCAGAACGCTCGCACCAAGGCCCTGGCCGACTTCAAGGCCAACACCGTGCGCGTGCTGGTCGCCACCGACATCGCCGCCCGCGGCCTGGACATCGACCAGTTGCCCCACGTGGTCAACTTCGAGCTGCCCAACGTCGAGGAAGACTACGTTCACCGCATTGGCCGCACCGGCCGTGCCGGTCGCTCGGGCGAGGCCATCTCGATGGTCGCCCCGGACGAAGAGAAGCTGCTCAAGAGCATCGAGCGCGTCACCAAGCAGAAGATCCCGGATGGCGACCTGATGGGCTTCGACGCCTCCCAGGTCGAGGCCGAGAAGCCGGAAGTCCGCGAGCGCCAGCAGAACACTGGCCACGGTGGCCGCAACCAGCAACCTCGCGGCGAAGGCGGCAAGGAAGGCAGTGGCGGGCGCAAGGACAAGGGCAAGGACAAAGGCCGCAACAAGCCTGCGGGCGAGAAGCAGGCCGACAAGGAAAAAGCCGGCGAGAAACAGCAGCAAGGCCAGCAGCAGCGCAAGCCGCGTGACAAGAAACCACGCCAGCAGCAGGATGCCCAAGGCCAGAACACCGCCCCGTCGAAACCCGCTAATCGTGACCCGGAAGAGTTCCTGGACGACGATGTGGATAACTTCGGCAACCGCGCCGACTACGTCAGCCCTTACCAGAATGCCAAGAACCAGGGCCGCAACCGTCGCCCGGGTGGCAATGCCGGACAAGGTCAAGGGCAAGGCCAACGCAGCGGCGGTGGTCAGGCGCAAGGTCAAGGCCGTGGCAATGGCCAACAGCGCCAAGGCCAGGGCTCGGGTGAAAAACGCCCGCGCAACGGTGGTGGCAGCAATGGCGGCGCTCGTCGTGACAACAACGGTGGCCGTAACCGCCGTGACGAATCGGCTCGCCAGGAACCCGCCGTGCGCAACCCGCGCGAGTCGCAGAGTGCGCCGGTGATCATTCGCAAGGAATCCAAGCTCGACCGTTACCCGACGCCCGAGCAACTGGACGACCTGCCGAGCCGCCCACGCGGTGAGCGTCCGGCGCTGCTGACCCGCAAGGGCTGATTGAAACACCGAGGGGCTGCTATGCAGCCCTTTCGCGGCACAAGGCCGCTCCTACAGGTTCAGTGCAGCCCTTTGGCATAGCGCAGTACCTGTAGGAGCGGCCTTGTGCCGCGAAAGGGCCGCGTAGCGGCCCCTCGGTCATTCAGCTAACGCTAATTACTTCTGCTTCACACCTTCGACACTGATATCCAGATCCAGGGTCTGAGAGGTCGGGCCTGGGCCTTTGATCCCGAAGTCGTTCAGGTTCAGCGTGGTCTTGGCGTTGAAGCCGGCACGCTCGCCACCCCACGGGTCCTTGCCTTCACCGTTGAACACGGCCTTGAAGGTGACCGGCTTGGTCACGCCGTGCAGGGTCAGGTCGCCAGTGACGTCGGCGGTCTTCTCACCGGTCGACTTGACGCTGGTGGAGACGAACTTGGCATCCGGGTACTTCTTCACATCGAGGAAGTCTTTGCTGGCGATGTGCTTGTCACGCTCGGCGTGGTTCGACCACAGGCTGGCGGTCTTCAGGTCGACGCTGATCTTGCTGGCCTCGGGCTTGGCGCTGTCCCAGGTGAAGTTGCCGTCGAAGTCCTTGAAGGTGCCGTGGATGAAGCTGTAGCCCAGGTGGCTGATCTTCCAGTCAACGAACGCGTGCTGGCCTTCCTTGTCGATCTTGTATTCGGCGGCCATGGCCTGGCCGGCGGAGATCAGGGCGGTACCGAGCGCCAGAGCGGCAAAAGTCTTTTTCAACATCCTTACTTCCTTCCTTTGCAATTGAGGTTGAGAGTCAAGCTTTGCGGCCCAGCATGCGGGTCAGGGTCGCGTCACGGTCGATGAAATGGTGCTTGAGTGCCGCCAGGGCATGCAGCACCGCGAAAATCACCAGGCCCCAGGCCAGCCACAGGTGGATCACCCCCGCGGTATCGGCCTGGTCAGGCAGGTCACTGATCAGCGCCGGCACTTCGAACAGGCCGAACACCGGAATGCCGACACCGTCGGCGGTGGAAATCAGGTAGCCGGCGACCATCACCGCGAACAGACCCAGGTACAGCGCCAGGTGGCCCAGCTTGGCGGCCAGGCGGGTGACCTTGCCATGGTTGGCCGGCGCCGGCGGTGGCGGGCTGATGAAACGCCAGAGTACGCGCAGCAGCATGGCGGCCAGCAGCACCAGGCCGATGCTCTTGTGCAGATCGGGCCCGGTCTTGCGCCAAGGGCTGTAGTAGTCGAGACCGACCATCCACAGGCCCAGGCCGAACAGGCCGAAGACCGCCAGCGCCACGCCCCAGTGCAGGACGATGCTGACCAGGCCATAGCGGGAAGATGAGTTGCGCAGTTGCATGTTGGCGTGTTTCCCCGTGAAAGCTGTGCACAAGACTAGCGCGTAACGCATCGAATAAAAGCGTAAAAAATTGCTTCGGATTATCTAAAAACCCGATATTTAGTGTGCAAGCTTCCTATTAAGGAAACATTAACGATAGTCGTTTGGTAGGAGCTTGCCACCGTCGGCAAATTTGTGGGAGCGGGCTTGCTCGCTCCCACAGGAGACAGGGCAATTGCCTGTCGAAAGATCAGCCGGCCTTGGCCTGGCTGTTGACCACTGGCTTCTTGGCCGGTTCCGACTTGGCGGTGGCCTTCTTCACCGGCGCCGGCTTGGCGGCGGGCTTGTGCGCCTGCTTGGCCGCAGGCTTGGCTGGGGCTGGCTTGGTGGCGGCCGGCTTCACCGGTTCCTCCTTGGCCACAGGCGCCGGAGCGACAGGCGCGGGGGCCGCGGCAGGCACCGGCGCAATCTCCTCGGCCTTGGCGATCGGCGCGGCCTTGACCTCTGGCTTGTCAGCACCACCGAACAGACGCGAGAAGAAGCCTGGCTTGTCCTGCCTGGCCTCCTCGACCTTCACAGGCTCCGCCTTGGCCGGGGCCTTGTCGGAGCCACCACCGAACAGGTTGGAGAAGAACCCGCCCTTGTCCTTCGCCACGACCGCGCCCGCAGCGGCTGCGGCGGCAACCGGTGCGGCCTTGGCCGGGTCGAAGGATTTGCCCGCAGCCAGGTCCTGAACCTGGCTCGCGGCGCGCTGGCCGCTGCGCAGGGCGCCTTCGAGGGTACCGGGGTAGAGCGCGTCGGTATGCTCGCCGGCAAAGGCAATGCGCTGAACCGGACGCTCCCACAGGCGCCAGTACTTGCTGATCTGCCCAGGGCCGTAGGCCAGGTAGGCGCCCCCCATACCGGCATCAGTGCTGTAACGGCGCACTTCGTAACCGGTAAAGGCGCCACGGGCCTGCGGGTAGAAGGCGTGCAAGCGGATCAGCACCTGGTCGACCATCTGCTTGTCACCGAAGGCCTGCAACAGGCGAGCATTGTCGCCGGACAGGTTGATCACCACGTTGGCGCCGCCCTTGAGCGCCGGTTCGATCCACAGCATGCCCAGGCCGGTGTTGGAGAAGATCTCGCCGGACATGCGCGCACGGCTTTCCCATACCGGGTTCTTGAACTTGAGCATCAGCTGATCGCGCCAGCCGTAGTTGGTGCCCTTCAAGGCGCCCAGGTGCTGGTTGTCCAGGCCCGGGGTCATCTGGATCTTGGCCAGGGCCCGCAGCGGCACGGCCATGACCAGGTAATCGGCCTTGTAACCCACGGCACCGACCTTGACCGTCACCCCGTCCTTGTCCTGGACGATGGCGGTGACCGGCGAGCTGGTCTTGATGGTCTTGAGCTGCTTGACGAACGCCTGGGCCAGCACCGGGCTGCCGCCCGGCAAGCGCGCGGCGCGCAGGTCGCGGTCGCTGACGTTGCGGTAGACACGGCTCTGTTGGGCGAAATACAACAGCGACAGGCGCGATGGCTCGTCGTAACGGGTGCGGATCTGCTGGTTGACCAGCTGACGGGCGGTCGCCGGCAGTTGCAGCTTGTCCAGCCAGGTGGACACGTTCATCTGGTCAAGGGCGAACAGGGTGCTGTTGGCCGCCGGGTTCAACGGGTCCTCGATGGAGCGGGCCAGGTCGTCGAGGGTCTTCTCATAACGCTTGAGGGCCTCGGCGGTGGCCGGTTGCCTGGTTGCGAGGTCGGCGGCGCTGAAATACTCCCCGTCGATCAGGTAGCCGGGGTTACGCACGAACTCCGGTGCCGGCAAGGTGCCGACCTTGAACTGCTCCAGATACTGGTTGAGCACCGGCTGGGTCTTGCTGTTGCCAATCCACTCGCTGGTGGCCAGCCCCGAACGCCCGCCCATCCCTGACTTGGCCTCGAGCAAGGTGACCTGCCAGCCCTTGCCTTGCAGCTCGTAGGCCGCGGTCAGGCCCGCCAGGCCACCACCGACGACGATCGCCGTCTTGTCCTTGGCCAGCGCGGCACCGCTGGACACCCCGATCAATACCAACGCGCACAGGCGCACCCAAGCAGCAGCCATGATGGCGAACTCCGGTTAGAGAAGCGATAGAAGAGACGGGGAAGAATGCCCCGGGAGAGATGCGTTAAGAATACGTCACCTCTGCCCACCCTGCCACCGCAGTGACATCAAGTGCTTTTGGCAACTGGTAATTTTGTCAGTAGCCGTTTGTCGCAAGGGCAGGCAGGCTTGGCTCGCACTCCAGAATCAGGCCGGAGAAACAGCGGTGATCTACACGGAAGATTTTGCCAGGTGGCAGCCCTTGGCACCGATGCCGGAAATCACCTGGCGCACCCCCACGGGCCTGAGCATCATCTCCAATGGCACCGCCTACAGTTCGCGCTACCAGACCGACGAAGGGCGTAGCGGTACGGAACTGGTCGTCCGAGGCCAGTGCGATATCGAGATCATCTTCGGCCAGACGGTCGATTGCCTGCTGCTCGAAGTGGAGATCAATACGCTAGGCAGCGCCGTTTCGACCGCCTACTGGCTGACCTTGCGCGACCATGACTACACCGAGTTCATGCCCGGTCCCGCCACGCTCGGCTCCTTCTGGCACGACGTGCCCGGCCCCCTGGATCGCCTGGTCCTCTCCACCCTGCCGCTGTGCACCGTGCACATACGCCAGCTGGAATGGCGCCCGGCCTGGCGTCACTGAGCGGTTGTCCTGCCTTCCGGCATTGCTTAGGCTTACGCGGTCAAACCGAGCCGTAACGCCAGGAGAAGTGCCCATGGGCCTCAACGAACAGTGGATGCAACGCGACCTCAAGGTCCTGTGGCACCCCTGCACCCAGATGAAAGACCACGAGCAGCTGCCGCTGATCCCGATCCGCCGCGGCGAGGGCGTGTGGCTCGAGGACTTCGAGGGCAAGCGCTACCTGGACGCGGTCAGCTCCTGGTGGGTCAACGTGTTCGGCCATGCCAACCCGCGCATCAACCAGCGCATCAAGGACCAGGTCGACCAGCTCGAGCACGTGATCCTCGCCGGTTTCAGCCACCAGCCGGCGATCGAGCTGTCCGAACGCCTGGTGGCGATGACACCGGCCGGCCTGGAGCGGGTGTTCTACGCCGACAATGGCTCCTCCTGCATCGAAGTGGCGCTGAAGATGAGCTACCACTACTGGCATAACATCGGCAAACCACAGAAAAAGCGCTTCGTCACCCTGACCAACAGCTACCACGGCGAGACCATCGCGGCGATGTCGGTGGGTGACGTGCCGCTGTTCACCGAGACCTACAAGGCCCTGCTGCTGGACACCATCAAGGTGCCGAGCCCGGACTGCTACCTGCGCCCCGAAGGCATGGGCTGGGAGGCGCATTCGCGAAACATGTTCGCGGCCATGGAACAGACCTTGGCCGAACATCACGCCAGCATCGCCGCGGTCATCGTCGAGCCGCTGATCCAGGGTGCCGGCGGCATGCGCATGTACCACCCGGTGTACCTCAAACTGCTGCGCGAGGCCTGCGACCGCTACGAGGTGCACCTGATCCACGACGAAATCGCCGTGGGCTTCGGCCGCACCGGCACGATGTTCGCCTGCGAACAGGCCGGCATCCGCCCCGACTTCCTGTGCCTGTCCAAGGCCCTGACCGGCGGCTACCTGCCCCTGGCCGCCTGCCTGACCACAGACAAGGTGTACCAGGCCTTCTACGACGACTACTCGACCCTGCGCGCCTTCCTCCACTCGCACAGCTACACGGGCAACCCGCTGGCCTGCGCCGCAGCCCTGGCGACCCTGGACATTTTCGCTCAGGACAACGTCATCGAGGCCAACAAGGCCCTGTCGGCGCGCATGGCCAGCGCCACCGCGCACCTGGCCGATCACGCCCATGTCGCCGAGATCCGCCAGACCGGCATGGCCCTGGCCATCGAGATGGTCCAGGACAAGGCCGGCAAAGTCGCCTACCCCTGGCAGGAGCGCCGTGGCCTGAAGGTCTTCGAGCATGCCCTGAGCCGGGGCGCGCTGCTGCGTCCGCTGGGCAGCGTGGTGTACTTCCTGCCGCCCTACGTGATCACCCCGGAGCAGATCGACTTCCTGGCCGAGGTGGCCAGCGAAGGGATCGACATTGCCACCCGTGATCACGTCAGCGTGGCTGTACCGGCCGATTTCCACCCCGATTTCCGCGATCCGGGCTAGGCCCAATGCCTTCTCACAGCCCCCTGTAGGAGCGGCCTTGTGCCGCGAAAGGGCTGCGGAGCAGCCCCAGGTTTTCAGCTTCGCAGCAGAAATTGCCGGGGCCGCTTTGCGGCCCTATCGCGACACAAGGCCGCTCCTACAGGGACGTTGCCCCCATTCCGATTCCGAGTAGAACCATGAGACTCTCCCGCTTCTTCATCGACGCCCCGCTTGGCCTCGGCGAGCACGAGCTCCCCGAAGCCCAGGCCCACTACATCGGCCGCGTGCTGCGCATGGCCGCCGGCGACGCCGTGCAGCTGTTCGACGGCAGCGGCCAGGAATACCTCGGCCAACTGCTCGAGGTGGGCAAGAAAAGCGTGCGCGTCAGCCTCGACCAGGCCCTACCCGGCCAGGCCGACTCGCCGCTGCACATTCACCTCGGCCAGGGCCTGTCCCGCGGCGAGCGCATGGACTGGGCGATCCAGAAGGCCACCGAACTGGGCGTCAACGAAATCACCCCGATCGTCAGCGAACGCTGCGAAGTACGCCTGAAGGACGAGCGCGCCGACAAGCGCCTGGCCCACTGGCGCCAGGTGGCGATCAGTGCCTGCGAACAGTGCGGCCGCTCGACCCTGCCGGTGATCCACCCGCCGGTCACCCTGGCCGAATGGCTCAAGGGCACCGAGGCCGACCTCAAGCTGGTGCTGCACCCGGTGGCAGAGCCGCTGACCAGCCATGAAAAACCCGCGAAGCTGGCCTTCCTGATCGGCCCGGAGGGGGGCCTGAGCGATGCAGAAGTCGAACAGGCCAAGGCCAGCAACTACCACGCCGCCCGCCTTGGCCCTCGCGTACTGCGCACCGAGACCGCGCCGGTAGTTGCGTTGTCGGTGGCGCAGCAGTTGTGGGGCGATTTCTAGGACACGTAGAAGAACACCGCGACGAAGTGCATCAGGCTGCCGGCGATGACGAACAGGTGCCAGATGCCATGCCAGTGGCGGAACCGGCTGTCGAAGGCAAAGAAAATGATGCCGACGGTGTAGAACACGCCGCCGGCCGCCAGCCAGGCAAAGCCGGCGCCGCCCAGGCTGTGCAGCAGCGGCTTGACCGCCACCAGCACGATCCAGCCCATCAGCGCGTAGATGACGATCGACAGGATCCGCGCCTCCGAGCGCGGCTTGATCTCCTGCAACATGCCGACCAACGCCAGCCCCCAGACCACCCCGAACAGGCTCCAGCCCCAGGGCCCGCGCAGGCTGACCAGGCAGAAGGGCGTGTAGCTGCCGGCGATCAGCAGGTAGATCGACAGGTGGTCGAGCTTGCGCATGATGCGCTTCGCCCGCCCGCGAGTGCTGTGGTAGAGGGTAGAGATGCTGTAGAGCAACAGCAGGGTGAAGCCGTAGATGGAGAAACTGACGATCTTCCAGGGATCACCCTGCAGACCGGCCACGACAATCAGCCAGACCGCGCCAATGCAGGCCAGGACCGCACCGACCAGGTGGGTCCAGGCGTTGAAACGTTCACCATGGTACATGCAAGCAAAGACCTCGCTACGCCCGTCGGGTTCCTGAAAGGCCGTTCCCACACCTTGTCGTGGGAGCGGGCTTGCCCCGCGATAGGGCCCGCCCAGACACCATCCTAGTCGGCTACAGGTTGCAGTTGCGCGTCACGCACCAATCTTTCCAACCCCGCCAGGTCAGGCACCCGCGCCACCTGTTCGCCCACCTGCACCGCCGCAAGCTCCAGCCCTGCCAACGGCACATCGACATAATTCAGCTGGCTGTCGAGCTTGCACGAGCGCGGAATCCCCTGCAGCAGCAGCGCCAGGTAGCGCAGCCCGGTATCCCCCAGGGCGTTGAGCACCACCACCCGCGCCCGCTCCCCGCAGGAAGTCTGCCCGCCACACGCGGCCTCGAAGCCGATCAGTGGCAACCGCTGTTGGCGCCAGTTCACCCAGCCCAGGTGCCAGGCCGGCTCCCCCGGTTCGCAGGCGATGACACGGTGACCGATCAGCTCGGCCACCGCCACGTTGGGCAACACCAGGGTGCGGTCGCCCAGGGGCAGCAGCAACCCGGTCAGGCTGCTGCGCTGGCCGGCAATATGCTCAAGCATGGGGCTTGCTCCAGTGGGCGATGCTCTGCAGCAGCACCGATTCCTGATACGGCTTGCCGAGGTATTCATTGACGCCGATGGCCATGGCCCGGTCGCGGTGCTTCTGGCCGGTACGCGAGGTGATCATGATGATCGGCAGCTGGCTCAGGCGTTCATCGCGGCGGATCCGCGTGGCCACTTCGAAGCCATCCATGCGCGGCATCTCGATATCCAGCAACAGCACATCCGGACGGTGCTCCTCGAGCAGCGCCATGGCATCGACGCCGTCCTTGGCCGTCAGCACGCTCATGCCGTGACGCTCGAGCAGGCGGCTGGTGACCTTGCGCACGGTCACCGAGTCGTCCACCACCATCACCAGCAATGGCCGCCGGGGCACCGGGCCAGTCAGCCCATGCGCCCCCTCGGCCACGCCCGGCAGGCGCGCCAGGCGCCGTTGCTGGCCGCGCAACTGGCCGAGCAGGTCGAGAATCAGCACCACCCGCCCGTCCCCCAGCAGGGTGGCGCCAGACAGCCCCGGCACCGCGGCGAACTGCGGGCCGAGGCTCTTGACCACGATCTCGCGGCTGGGCGACAGGCTGTCCACATGGATGGCGAACGACTGCTCGTGTGAATGGGTGAGCAGCACCGGCAGCGGCACGCTCTGCCCCAGCAGCCCGGGCTGGCCGCCGCCCTGCAACAGGTCGCCGAGGTAGCGCAGCGCGTAATCGTGGCCGGCATAGCTGTAGCGTGGCGGGTCGAGCCGGTAACAGGCCTCCAGCTCCGCCGGCGGCACGCGCACGATGCCCTCGATGGTGTTCAGCGGGATGGCGTACTGCTCGTCCTCCACGTGCACCATCAGCGCCCGGTTCACCGACACGGTGAACGGCAGGCGGATCAGGAAACGCGCGCCCTTGCCGGGGCTGGACTCGATGCTCATCGAGCCGCCCAGTTGCTTGACCTCTTCATGGACCACGTCCATGCCCAGGCCGCGCCCGGAGATCTGGGTGATCTTCTCGGCCGTGGAGAAACCGGGGCGCAGGATGAACTGCAGGATCTCGTGGTCGCTCAGGCGCGCCTGCGGATCGAGCAGACCACGCTTGATCGCCTTGTTGCGCACCGCCTCCAGCGGTACCCCGGCGCCGTCGTCGCTCATCTCGATGACGATGTCGGCACCTTCGTGCAGCAGGTTCAGGTGGATGGTGCCCTGCTCCGGTTTGCCGGCCGCAAGGCGCGCCTCGCGAGCTTCCAGGCCATGGTCGACGGCATTGCGCAGCATGTGCTCCAGGGGCGCAACCATACGTTCGAGCACGCTGCGGTCGAGCTCGCCCTCGGCGTTGCCGACCACCAGTTCGACCTGCTTGCCCAGCTCGCTGGCCACCTGCCGTACCACCCGCTGCAAACGGGGCACCAGACGCTCGAAGGGCACCATCAGGGTGGCGGTCAGGCCCTCCTGCAACTGGCTGTTGACCCGCGCCTGCTGCTGCAGGAGGCTGTAGGCTTCCTGGGCCCTCTGCAGCAGGGTTTCCTTGAGGTCGAGCAAGTCCGAGGTGGACTCGAACAGCGCCCGCGACAATTGCTGCAGCTGGGAATGGCGGTCCATCTCCAGGGGGTCGAAATCGTCATAGGCGTCACCCTCCAACTGGTGACGGCTGGAAATCCGCCCCTGGGTCTCGATGTCCAGGCGCAGCAGCTGATCGCGCATGCGCTCCAGCGTGGTCTCCATCTCGTTGAGGGCGAACTGCGCATCGTTGACCTGCTGCTCGATGCGCCCGCGGATCACCGAATGCTCACCGGCCAGGTTGCCCAGGTCGTCGAGCAGCTCGGCATCAACCTTGACCATGTCGCCCGCCCGCTCGGGAGCGACAGCCGTGGCCTCGGCGGGAGCTGGTTCGGCCTGGGGCTGGCCGGCCACGCTGTCGGTCAGCGCGGCGCTGGAGAAGTTGCGGATGTAGTCGATCAGCGCCGTGGCCGTATGCAGCGGCTCGCCCAGGCGCGCTGCGTCGAGCATGTGCGCCAGGCGGTCATGACAGTTCTGCAGCAGGCTGAACAAGGCCGGCGTCGACGGCAGGCGTCCGGCGGCCAGCAGTTCGTAGAGGAATTCAAGTTCGTGGGCGAGGTCGCCGATGGCGGTGATCTCGACCATGCGCGCGCCGCCCTTGAGCGTGTGCAGGTCGCGCAGCAGGTTCTCCACCTCGACCGTGTTGCGCGGATCGGCCTGCCAGCGCGCCAGGGACTCGGCCGCGCTCTCGAGAATATCGGAGCTCTCTTCGAGGAAGACCTCCAGCAGTTCCTTGTCGCTCTCGGTTTCTTCGTTGTCGTCCTGCGGCTCGGAGGTGACGGGAGGCGGGGCGCTGTGGCGGAACTCACGCAATTCGCCCAGCAACGCCACCGCCGACAGCGGTGCCTGGCCCTCGCGCAGGCTGCGCAGCATTTCGGCCAGGGCGTCATGGCTGCGCCGGAGCAGCTCGAACAGTGCCGGGCTGGCACCCAGCCGGCGGTCCACCAAGCCTTCGTAGAGCAGCGCCAGCTCCTGGGCCAGCACCTCGACGGCGCCGATCGCCGCCATCTGTGCCCCGCCCTTGAGGGTGAGCACATCGTGCTGCAGCGCCGACAGCGGCGACAGGCTGTCCGGATCGGCCTTCCATTGCCGCAAGGCCTGGTCGGCACCGTCAAGGATATCCCCGGCCTCTTCGAGGAACAGCTCGACCAGCGCCGGGTCCGGCAACTCGCCTGGAGCCGTAAGCACCGTGACGCCGTTCGCCCCGACCAAACCCAATGCTGCAGGGTCGAGGGCATCATCGAGCAGGCCATGCAGGGCCGCCAGGCATTCGGGCCGGGGATTCGGGTCCTGGCCGGCGGCTATCTCGTCGAACAGGTCGAGCAGCGCCTCATGGGCTTGCCGGGCAACGGCGAAGAAGCGCGGCGTGACGGCCAGGCTGCCCTCCTCCACCGCACCGTACAGGTCGAGCAGCCCTTCGCAGACCTCATCCACCTGCCACAGCTCGGCCTGGTGCGCGCCGTGACCGAGGGTGGTCATCTCCTCGAGCAGCAGGTGCAACTCATGGTGTTGCGTGGGATCGCCCTGCCAGTTGGCGAGCCGCGCCTCGGCATCGAGCAGGATATCCATGCCCATGGTCAGGAAGGTGGCCGTCAGCTGCGGATCGCGCCGGAGCCGGCGCGGCGGATGCGGCTCGGCCTGGAGTTGGGCCAACCGGGCGTCAACCGTCTGCCCGACCTGTTCGATCAGCCCGGCGGCCCCGGGGATCGGCGCCAGCGGCGTGCTGCCCAGCTGGGCTAGGCCCAGGTGCAACAGCGAGCGAGCCGCCTCCAGCAGTTCGATCTCGGCCACTTGCAGGGGCAACTGGTGCCCCTTGTATTCACGCACCAGGCGGTCGAGGGCGGTGGCCAGCTCCGCCACCGGCATCACGCCGGCCATGGCAGCGCTGCCCTTGAGGGTGTGCAGGGCGCGTTGCAGGCTGTCGTTGACCGCGATGCCCTGGCCGTCGGCCGTCTGCAGGAACCCATCGAGCCCGGCCAAATGGCCCTGGGCCTCGTTGCGGAAGATCTCAAGCAAGTGCGGATCGAGGCCATCGATACTGGCGCTGACCGGCGTGTCGTTGAGCGCCAGCGCATGCAGGTGCCCGGCCAGCTGCTCGATCTCGGCCGTGGGCGGCAACTGGCTGGCGGCGAAATCAGCAAGCAGGTCGGGCAGGCGCACGAACACCTGCTGGAGGGCCACCAGGCCTTCGGCGCTGAGCACGATGCGCCCTTCCAGCACCCGATTGAGCAGGTGCTCGGCGCCCCAGGCCAGCTCGGCCACGGCTTCGGCATGGACCATCCGCCCGCTGCCCTTGAGCGTGTGCAGTGCCCGGCGCACCTCGATCAACGCCTCGCGCAGGCCGTTGTCGGCTCGCCAGCGCAGCCATTGGCGCTCGATTTCCGGGAGCAGCTCGCCAGCCTCTTCGAGGAACACCTCGCGCAACTCATCGTCGATACCATCCAGCGCCTGCTCACCGCCCGCGACTGACGTGTCGCGCACGCACTGCACGCCCAGCGCGGACAAGCTGGCGTGGGCCATGTCGATGAAGCACTGGGCGTCGGCCAGCGGATCGGCCACCCGCCATTGCAGCCAGGCCTCGCCGGCACTCAGGGCATCGGCCAGGTGCGCCAGTTCGTCCGCTTGCGGCTCATCCTCCAGGTGCACCAGCCAGCCTTGCACATAGCCCGCGCAACCGGCGAACACCTCGGCGGCGGCTGGCAGCATCAGCATCGCCAGCGCCCCGCGCACCTGTTGCAGCAACCCGGGCAGGGCTTGCAGACGCTGGCGTGACCAGTCGGACTCCAGGCAATCGCCGATCAGGTCCTTGGACTGTTGCAGCACGTTGAGCGATTCGTTGAGCACCAGCTGGCGGATTTCGGCCAGGTCCGAGCCGGGCAGGCTGCCGGGGCTGATTTCCTCCAGCGGACCAACCATGCCGTTGAGGGTGGCCTCGACATACAGCAGTGCCCCGGCGACATCCATAAGCACAGCCTCGTCCACGCCGCCGTCTTTTTCGACCAGTGCCTGCAACGCCAGCACCTGGTCGATTATCACCCGCCGCGGCTGCTGGAAGCCAAGCACCGCCAGGGTATCGGCCACGTGCCGCAAGGGCGGCAGCAGCGACTCCAGTGACTCGCTGGGCGAACGCTCGCCGCCGACGAAGGGGTCGAGGCGATCCTTGATGCGCATCAGGTCGTCGCACAGGGCCATCACTACCGAGCGCAATGCATCGCGCCCGGCGCCGGCCTGCATGTGCTCACGCCAACTGCCCAGCGACAGGTCGAGGTTGGCCAGGTCCGCCGCGCCGGCCAGCCGCTGCCCCAGGTCACCCAGCAGGCTGCCCTGGGCCAGGGGTTCGGCGCCTCGGCAGACCCGCAGCTGGTTGAGCAGCGGCATCACCACCAACGGCAGGTCGTGGCGCGCGCCGCGCAGGCGGTCCAGGTACGGCGGCAATTGCTCGAGCCCGCGGAACAGCGCGCCCAGGCAATCGCCACGCGGGCTCACCTGGCCGTCGGCCATGGCCCGCCCGAGCAGTTCCAGCTCCTCGGCCAGGCGCATCGCGCCCGGCAGCGCGAGCATATGCAGACAGCCGTGGACCTGGTGCAGGTTGTCGACGAAGAACGCCAGCATCGACAGGTCGCCCGGCTCCGCCGAGAAGCGCTCCAGGGCCTGACGCGCCTGACCCAGGCAATCGAGGATCGGCGCCTTGGTCCAGGCCAGGGCCACCGTGTCGTGACGCTCGCCGGGCGCGTTCAGGTTCGCCTCGTTCACGAGCGCTCCACCGGTTTGGGCAAGGTGAAGCCGGACACCGAGCGGCGCATCTCGCTGGCCATGCGCGCCAAATGGCGGATGCTGTCGGCGGTGGCGCCGGAGCCGGCGGAGGTCTGCGCAGTGATTTGCTGGATCACCGCCATGGTGTGGGAAATTTGCCCCGCCGAGGAGGTCTGTAACTGGGCGGCGTCGGAGATACTGTGGATAAGTTCAGCCATGGTCTGCGAAACGCCCTCGATTTCCGCCAGGGCCACCCCGGCATCCTGCGCCAGGCGCGCGCCACGCACCACTTCGGCGGTGGTCTGTTCCATGGAAATCACCGCCTCGTTGGTGTCGACCTGGATGGTCCGCACCAGCGCCTCGATCTGCCGGGTCGCCGAGGAGGATCGCTCGGCCAGGCGCTGCACCTCGTCGGCGACCACGGCGAAGCCGCGACCGGCCTCGCCGGCCAGCGAAGCCTGGATCGCCGCGTTGAGGGCGAGGATGTTGGTCTGCTCGGCAATGTCGTCGATCAGGCTGACGATGTCGCCGATCTCCTGGGAGGACTCGCCCAGTCGCTTGATCCGCTTGGCGGTGTCCTGGATCTGCTCGCGGATGTTGTCCATGCCGTGGATGGTGTTGTGCACCACCTCGTTGCCCTTGTTGGCGATGGCCACCGAGCGCTCGGCCACCTTGGCTGACTCATAGGCGTGGGCCGAGACCCGGTCGATCGACTCGACCATGTCGCCCACCGCCTCGGAGGCCTCGCTGATCTGCTCGGCCTGGTGCTCGGAGGCCTTGGCCAACTGGCGGGCGGTGTTCTGGGTGTCCTGCACGGCGGCGGCGACCTGCTCGGCGCTGTGGTTGATGGTGGCGACCAGGTCGCGCAGTTGGTCGACCGAGTAGTTGATCGAGTCGGCGATGGCGCCGGTGAAGTCCTCGGTGACCGACACCGTGACGGTCAGGTCGCCGTCGGCCAGCTCCTCGATCTCGTCGAGCAGGCGCATGATCGCCTGCTGGTTGCGTTCGTTCTTCTCGGCGGTCTCGCGCAGCTGGCGGTGAGTGGCGCGCACCATCACCAGGCCGATGAGGATGATCGAGGCCAGCGCCAGCAGGCCGAGCACGTAGCCGCCGACGGTGTCCAGGGTGCGCCCACCGGCCAGGTTCTCGAAGCCGTTGGCCAGGTGCGAGGCCTCGTCGAGCAGGGTCTGCGACAGGCTGAAGATATTGCCGGCGGCCTCGCGCACCCGGAACAGTTCGGGTGAGGTTTCAAGGATCTCGTCCACCGAACCCGAGACAAACTGGAACAATTCGGCAATCTCGGCCAGCCGTGCCCGGGCATCGGCGTCCTCGACCCGGGTGACCTGGATCGCCGGATTGCCGGCGAGCATGCCTTCGAGCACCTGGCCGAAGCGGCTGGCGTCGCGACCGAAGGCGTCGGCGGCCTGCACCGAGGTCTCGTCGCCGGCAAGCACGGTATTGACCGAACCAAGTATGCGTTCGGCCAGCAGCAGCTGACGCTGGGCCACTGCCACCTGATTGGCCGGCGCGCCGCTCTGCAGCAGGATCTCCACCACCTTCTCGTACTCGACCTGCAATTGCGGCACGGTCTCGGCCAGGGTGGCCGCGACCTGGTGCAGCGACAGCACGGTCTGTTCGCTGGCGAGGATGGTGTCGGTGTTCTTGCGCAGGTTCTCCCAGTCCTGGCGCACCGCGTCCATCTCGTCGCGCACCGTCACCGGCGCGGGGGGCAGGCCGGTGGTCTTGTCGCCCTCGCGCAGGTAGCTCCAGCGCCGCTCGAAGTCGTTGCGCGCATCGCTGAGCAGCTTGAACGCCAGTGCCTTGCCCGCCGCCGCCTCGGTGGCGTTCTTGGCAATGCGCTGGGACAGCACGCGCAGCTCGCCGGCATGGCCGATGTACTGTTTGTCGTGGTTGGCCTGGGTGTTGAGGTAGGCGAAGTTGGCGAACAGCAGGACGATCGACAGGATCAGCACCACGAACAGCACGGTGATCTGCGCGGTGCTGCGCGGGCGCTGAGCCACGGCGGCTGGCAAAACGCCGGCGGTGGCAACGGAAGGTCCTGGCTTGTTCACGTCGAAAATCCTCTACAACGCCACATCGAGAAAACCCGGGGCCTGGGCCAGGGCGAACGGGCTGAAGATCGCCCAATTGCGTTCACGGGGGAAATGGCCCTGCACGAAGGGTGCGGCCGCGCGAATCAATGGCTGCGGCGGCGACAGCTCGAGGCTGCTCAGGGCGAAGTGCTGCAGACCCACCACCTCGTCCACCAGCAGTCCGGCGAACAACTCCTCGTGATCGAGCACCAGCACCCGCCGTTGCTTGCCCGCCGCCGCCGGGCCAAGGCCGAAAAACGCGCACAGGTCCATCACCGGCAACAGTCGCCCACGCAGGTTGGCCACCCCGCGGACCCAGGGCTGCACGCCCGGCACCCGGCTGCTGCGGGGCTCGCGCAGCACCTCGGCGACCTCGCCCATGGGCGCGACGAACCATTGCCCAGCGATGCGAAAGCCGATGCCACTCCACTGCTGCAGGCGGATGTCCTGCGGTGGCTGGTCGGCCACCAGCAGACGGCAGCGCCGGTCGATGTCCAGCAACAGCTCGAAGGCGGTCAGCGACGCGCCCTGGGGGCGGGTGGTCAAGCGCCGAGTACTTCTTGCAGCTTGGCGATCAGGGCGTCTTCTTCCACCGGTTTGGTGAGGAAGTCCCGGGCGCCCTGGCGGGTGGCCCAGATACGGTCAGTTTCCTGATCTTTGGTGGTCACCACCACCACGGGGATGGCGCTGGTTTCCGGGTCCTTGCTCAGCTGGCGGGTGGCCTGAAAACCGTTCATGCCAGGCATGACGATATCCATCAGCACTGCGTCGGGCTTCTCCTGGCGAGCCAGGGCCACGCCGTCGGCACCGTTGCTGGCCTTGAGCACCTGGTGGCCGTGTTTTTCGAGCCATTCGGTCAATCGATACATCTCTGTCGGCGAATCATCGACAATCAGAATTCGGGCCATGCTGTTTCCCCATCAGGAAATAGAGACGCCGTCCGGTGAAGGCGGCGTCAGGGTGCGTTTGGGTCCTGCGCGGCGAAACCGGGCACGCTGGCACGGATCGCGTCGAGCAGTTCTTCCTTGCTGAACGGTTTGGTCAGGAACTGGTCGGAGCCGACCACCCGGCCGCGGGCCTTGTCGAACAGGCCATCGCGGGAAGAGAGCAGGATCACCGGGGTGTCCTTGAAGGCGTTGTTGTGCTTGATGATGGCGCAGGTCTGGTAACCGTCCAGGCGCGGCATCAGCACATCGACGAAGATGATCCGGGGCTTGTGGTCGACGATCTTGGCCAGGGCGTCGAAGCCGTCACTGGCGGTGATCACCTCGCAGCCGGCCTCGCCGAGCAACATCTGCGCGGTGCGGCGGATCGTGCGGGAGTCGTCGATCACCATCACCTTCAGGGGTTGTTCCATAGTCGCACTACCATCGCTGCCGGGGCCGAAATCCTGGGGCCGCTTCGCGCCCCATCGCGACACAAGGCCGCTCCCACCTGTCCATGCGTTGCGCTGAGCAGCCATCCGACGCCGAACCCTGTGGGAGCGGCCTTGTGTCGCGATGGGCTGCGCAGCAGCCCCAGCTCTTGGAGGTACGGCCAGGCTGGAGGCCAACACAGACCACTTGTCCGGCCTTTTTAGCACACTCCCGGAGGCCATTCCATCCGCCCGCCCCTTGACCGTGGGCGCGCCCGGCGCCACCCTGAGCCACTTTTCTTTCGTGCCATCGCGGCCACCGGCCGCCAAGAGGAACTACCCCATGAGCGTTCGCCTCGGGATTGTCATGGACCCCATCGCGTCCATCTCCTACAAAAAGGACAGCTCGCTGGCCATGCTGCTGGCTGCCCAGGCCCGCGGCTGGAGCCTGTTCTACATGGAACAGCGCGATCTGTACCAGGCCCAGGGCAAGGCCCGCGCGCGGATGCGTCCGCTCAAGGTGTTCGCCGACCCGGCCCGCTGGTTCGAGCTGGACGAGGAGCAGGACAGCCCCCTGGCCGAGCTGGACGTGATCCTGATGCGCAAGGACCCGCCCTTCGACATGGAGTTCGTCTACAGCACCTACCTGCTGGAACAGGCCGAGGCCGAAGGCGTCCTGGTGGTCAACCGCCCGCAGAGCCTGCGTGACTGCAACGAGAAACTGTTCGCCACGCTGTTCCCGCAGTGCACGCCGCCGACCCTGGTCAGCCGCCGCCCGGACATCATCCGCGCCTTCGCCGCCGAGCATGGCGATGTGATCCTCAAGCCGCTCGACGGCATGGGCGGCACCTCGATCTTCCGCCACCGGGCCGGCGACCCCAACCTGTCGGTGATCCTCGAGACCCTGACCGCGCTCGGCGCCCAGCAGATCATGGCCCAGGCCTACCTGCCGGCGATCAAGGACGGCGACAAGCGCATCCTGATGATCGACGGCGAGCCGGTGGACTACTGCCTGGCGCGCATCCCGGCCAGCGGCGAGACCCGCGGCAACCTGGCCGCCGGCGGACGCGGCGAAGCCCGGCCGTTGAGCGAGCGCGACCGCTGGATCGCCGCCCAGGTCGGCCCGACCCTGCGCGAAAAGGGCCTGCTGTTCGTCGGCCTGGACGTGATCGGCGACTACCTCACCGAAATCAACGTCACCAGCCCGACCTGCATTCGCGAGATCGACGCGGCCTACAACACCGATATCGGCGGCCGCTTGATGGACGCCATTGATCGCCAGTTGCAGGCGCGCTGACCGCCGACACGTGGCAAACCCGCGGAGTGGGGTATGATGCCGGTCCTTTTCGCTGACCTGCGCCCTGTTTCGCGGTTGCTGGATACCTGATGACGCTGCCCGCCGACATCCCCGCCGACCTGCTGCCACCCCGCGTTCGCCCGGTGGACCGGCTCGGCTTCACCCTGTTCCTGGCTGCCCTGGTGCACCTGGCGCTGATCCTGGGCGTGGGTTTCACCGTGGTCAAACCGGCTGATATCCGTCACACCATGGACATCACCCTGGCCACCTTCAAGAGCGAAAAAGCGCCCGAGAAGGCCGACTTCCAGGCCCAGGACAACCAGCAGGGCAGCGGCACCCTGGATAAAAAGGCGGTGCCCAAGACCACCGAGGTCGCGCCGTTCCAGGACAGCAAGATCAACAAGATCACCCCGCCACCGGCCGCGAAACCGGAAACCCCGCCCGCACCGGCGAAGTCCGTGGTCGCCACCCAGGCGCCGAAAACCCAGAAGGTCGAGCCCAAGCCGAAGGAAAGCAAGCCGCAGCCCAAACCCGAAGCCAAGGTGCCGGACTTCGACAGCTCGCAGCTGTCGAGCCAGATCGCCAGCCTCGAGGCCGAGCTGTCCCATGAACAGCAACTGTATGCCAAGCGCCCGCGCATCCATCGCCTGAACGCCGCCTCAACCCTGCGCGACAAGGGCGCCTGGTACAAGGAAGAGTGGCGCAAGAAGGTCGAGCGCATCGGCAACCTCAACTACCCCGAGGAAGCCCGACGCCAGCAGATGTATGGCAGTCTGCGAATGATGGTATCGATCAACCGCGATGGCTCGCTGTACGAAGTGCTGGTGCTGGAGTCCTCGGGCCAGCCGGTGCTGGACCAGGCGGCCCAGCGCATCGTGCGCCTGGCGGCGCCGTTCGCGCCGTTCACCGGCGACCTGGCGGAATTCGACCGCCTGGAGATCATCCGCACCTGGCGCTTTGCCCGCGGGGACAAGCTGTCGAGCAACTAACGGCAAGGCTTGCTTGGCCCCTGTAGGAGCGGCCTTGTACCGCGAAAGGGCTGCACAGCAGCCCCGGCGATTCTGCACGAGGCCAAGATCCTTGGGGCCGCTACGCAGCCCTTTCGCGGCACAAGGCCGCTCCTACAAGGGGCACCGACAGCCACTCGCGCACCTTGCCAGCCCCGCCACCTGGCGCCACACTAGCGGACATGAAGACCCTCGCCCCCAGCTACCTCAAGCACCAGTTCCTGATCGCCATGCCGCACATGGCCGATCCGAACTTTGCCCAGACCCTCACCTACATCGTCGAGCACAATGCCCACGGCGCCATGGGCCTGGTGGTCAACCGCCCGCAGGAGCTGAACCTGGCCGACATCCTCGAGCAGTTGCGCCCGAACGACGAGCCGCCCGCCAGCACCCTGCACATTCCGATCTACCAGGGCGGCCCGGTGCAGACCGACCGCGGTTTCGTGCTGCACAGCAACGACCGCAACTACCAGGCCACGGTCGAGCTGGAGGGTCTGTCGCTGTCCACCTCCCAGGACGTGCTGTTCGCCATCGCCGCCGGCGACGGCCCGCGCAAGAGCCTGATCACCCTGGGCTACGCGGGCTGGGAAGCCGGCCAGCTGGAGGCGGAGCTGGCCGATAACGCCTGGCTCAACTGCCCCTTCGACCCCGAGATCATCTTCGGCCTGGCCAGCGACCAGCGCCTGGGCGCCGCCGCCGCGAGCCTGGGGATCAACCTCAGCTTGCTGACCAGCCAGGCGGGCCACGCCTGATGGCCGAACTGCGTCTGCTGCTGGGCTTCGACTACGGCACCCGGCAGATCGGCGTCGCCGTCGGCCAGGTGATCACCGGCCAGGCCCGCGAACTGTGCACGCTCAAGGCGCAGAACGGCGTGCCGGACTGGAACCAGGTCGAGAAGCTGATCAAGGAATGGAAACCCGACGCCATCGTCGTCGGCCTGCCGCTGAACATGGACGGCACGCCCAGCGAGATGAGCGAGCGCGCCGAGAAGTTTGCCCGGCGCCTGCACGGTCGCTACAACCTGCCGGTGCACACCCACGACGAACGCCTGACCACCTTCGAGGCCAAGGGCGAGCAGATGGCCCGAAGCGGGCGCCATGGCAGCTACCGCGACAACCCGGTCGACGCCATCGCCGCCGCCCTGCTGCTGCAAGGCTGGCTGGAGGCCAACACTTAAATCCGCTTTGCCGCCGGCTGGAGCCGGCGCCCGCCTTCCGAGGAGCACGCAATGAGCCTACCCAATCCCGCCGACCTGATCCGGCAGATGGCCGTCGACCTTCGCGCCCACCTGGCCCGCCGCGGCATCAGCGAGCCGCGCTTCATCGGCATCCGCACCGGCGGCGTGTGGGTGGCCCAGGCCCTGCAGGCCGAGCTGGGCGACCAAGGCCCGCTGGGCACCCTGGATGTGTCCTTCTACCGCGACGACTTTAGCCAAAACGGCCTGCACCCGCAGGTGCGCCCGTCCGAGCTGCCGTTCGAGATCGAAGGCCAGCATCTGGTGCTGGTGGACGACGTGCTGATGAGCGGGCGCACCATTCGCGCCGCCCTTAACGAACTGTTCGACTATGGCCGCCCGGCCAGCGTGACCTTGGCCTGTCTGCTCGACCTGGATGCCGGCGAATTGCCGATCCGCCCGAATGTACTCGGCGCCACCCTGTCCCTGGCGGCCCATGAACGGGTAAAATTGACCGGACCCACGCCGCTCGCCCTCGAGCGCCAGGACCTCGCTCCCGCTTCCGCCCTTTAAGAGTCCCCCGCGATGACGCCATTCGACGCCAAGCGCCCGCTGCAGCTCAATGACCAGGGCCAGCTGCGCCACTTCCTCTCGCTCGACGGTTTGCCCCGCGAACTGCTCACCGAGATCCTCGACACCGCCGACTCCTTCCTCGAAGTCGGCGCCCGGGCCGTGAAGAAAGTCCCGTTGCTGCGCGGCAAGACCGTGTGCAACGTGTTCTTCGAGAACTCCACCCGTACCCGCACCACCTTCGAACTGGCCGCCCAGCGCCTGTCGGCCGACGTGATCAGCCTGAACGTGTCGACCTCCTCGACCAGCAAGGGCGAGACCCTGTTCGACACCCTGCGCAACCTGGAGGCCATGGCCGCCGACATGTTCGTCGTGCGCCACTCCGACTCCGGCGCCGCCCACTTCATCGCCGAGCATGTGTGCCCGGACGTAGCCGTGATCAACGGCGGTGACGGCCGCCACGCCCACCCCACCCAGGGCATGCTCGACATGCTCACCATTCGTCGGCACAAGGGTGGTTTCGAAAACCTCTCCGTGGCCATCGTCGGCGACATCCTGCACTCGCGGGTGGCCCGCTCGGACATGCTCGCGCTCAAGGCACTGGGCTGCCCGGACATCCGCGTGATCGGTCCGAAGACGCTGATCCCGATCGGTATCGAGCAGTACGGGGTGAAGGTCTACACCGACCTCGCCGAAGGCCTCAAGGACGTCGACGTGGTGATCATGCTGCGCCTGCAGCGCGAGCGCATGGCCGGTGGCCTGCTGCCCAGCGAGGGCGAGTTCTACCGCCTGTTCGGCCTGACCACCGCGCGCCTGGCCGGTGCCAAGCCGGATGCCATCGTCATGCACCCGGGCCCGATCAACCGCGGCGTGGAGATCGAATCGGCAGTGGCCGACGGCCAGCACTCGGTGATCCTCAACCAGGTCACCTACGGCATCGCCGTGCGCATGGCCGTGCTGTCCATGGCCATGAGCGGGCAGAACGCGCAACGTCAATTCGACCAGGAGAACGCCCAGTGACCATCAGCATTATCGGCGCCCGGGTCATTGATCCTGCCAGCGGCCTGGACCGCATCACCGACCTGCACCTGGACGGCGGCCGTATTGCCGCCATCGGCGCGGCGCCGGCCGGCTTCAGCGCCAGCCGCACGATCCAGGCCGACGGCCTGGTGGCCGCCCCGGGCCTGGTCGACCTCGGTGTTTCCCTGCGCGAGCCGGGCTACAGCCGCAAGGGCAACATCGCCAGCGAAACCCGTGCCGCCGTGGCCGGCGGTGTCACCAGCCTGTGCTGCCCGCCGCAGACCAAGCCGGTGCTGGACACTTCGGCGGTCGCCGAACTGATCCTCGACCGCGCCCGCGAAGCCGCCAACAGCAAGGTCTACCCGATCGGCGCCCTGACCAAGGGCCTGGAAGGCGAGCAACTGGCCGAACTGGTGGCCCTGCGCGACACCGGTTGCGTGGCCTTCGGCAACGGCCTCAAGGAAATCCCCAACAACCGCACCCTGGCCCGTGCCCTGGAGTACGCGGCGACCTTCGACCTGACCGTGGTGTTCCACTCCCAGGACCGCGACCTGTCGCAAGGCGGCCTGGCCCACGAAGGCCCGATGGCCAGCTTCCTCGGCCTGCCGGGCATCCCGGAAACCGCCGAAACCGTGGCCCTGGCCCGCAACCTGCTGCTGGTCGAGCAGACCGGCGTACGCGCCCACTTCACCCAGATCACCAGCGCCCGCGGCGCCCGGCTGATCGCCCAGGCCCAGGCGCTGGGGCTGCCGGTCACCGCCGACGTGGCGCTGTACCAGCTGATCCTCACCGACGAGGCGCTGCGCGACTTCTCAAGCCTCTACCACGTGCAGCCGCCGCTGCGCACCGCCGCCGACCGCGACGGCCTGCGCGAGGCGGTGAAGTCCGGGGTGATCCAGGCGATCTCCAGCCATCACCAGCCCCACGAGCGCGACGCCAAGCTGGCGCCGTTCGGTGCCACCGAGCCGGGGATCAGCAGCGTCGAGCTGTTGCTGCCGCTGGCCATGACCCTGGTCGAGGACGGCCTGCTCGACCTGCCTACCCTGCTGGCACGCCTGAGCAGCGGCCCGGCGGCGGCCATGCGCCTGCCGGCCGGCGAACTGAGGGTGGGCGGCGCGGCGGACCTGGTGCTGTTCGATCCAAAAGCGTCCACGGTTGCTGGCGAGCAGTGGTTCTCTCGCGGCGCCAACTGCCCGTTCATCGGCCACTGCCTGCCGGGCGCGGTGCGTTATACCTTGGTCGACGGGCACGTCTGCCACGAGGCCTGACCACGGTTTACTCGCCCTCCTGTAGGAGCGGCCTTGTGCCGCGAAAGGGTCGCGCAGCGACCCCGGGATTTCGGGCCACACAGAAATTGCCGGGGCCGCTCTGCGGCCCTTTCGCGGCGCAAGGCCGCTCCTACACCGACCGGGCTCGACCTGAAGCCAGGAGCAACCATTCATCCAATGTGGTTGAAATCCTTCCCCCCTCCCCCCATATGAGTCTGCATCAGGCATTTTCGCCCCGCTGCGTGGAGACTCTCCCTTGACTACCATCGTTTCTGTCCGCCGTAACGGCAAAGTCGTCATGGGCGGCGACGGCCAGGTTTCCCTCGGCAACACCGTGATGAAAGGCAACGCCAAGAAGGTCCGTCGCCTGTACAACGGCCAGGTCATCGCCGGCTTCGCCGGTGCCACCGCCGATGCCTTCACCCTGTTCGAGCGCTTCGAAGCCCAGCTGCAGAAACACTCCGGCCACCTGGTGCGTGCCGCCGTCGAGCTGGCCAAGGAATGGCGCACCGACCGCTCGCTCAGCCGTCTGGAAGCCATGCTGGCCGTGGCCAACAAGGACGCCTCCCTGATCATCACCGGCAACGGTGACGTGGTCGAGCCCGAGGACGGCCTGATCGCCATGGGCTCCGGTGGCGGCTACGCCCAGGCCGCGGCCCGCGCGCTGCTGAACAAGACCGACCTGTCGGCCCGTGAAATCACCGAGGCCGCCCTGAACATCGCCGGCGACATCTGCGTGTTCACCAACCACAACCTGACCATCGAGGAGCAGGACCTGGCCGAGTGAATCAGTTGTTTTGGCGTCCCGCTCGCAGCGGGACTTTTCCACACTGATCACTCTGCTCGAGGACCACATTCATCATGTCCATGACCCCCCGCGAAATCGTTCACGAACTCAACCGCCACATCATCGGCCAGGACGACGCCAAGCGCGCCGTCGCCATTGCCCTGCGCAACCGCTGGCGGCGCATGCAGCTCCCCGCCGAGCTGCGTGCCGAAGTGACCCCCAAGAACATCCTGATGATCGGCCCCACCGGCGTCGGCAAGACCGAGATCGCCCGCCGCCTGGCCAAGCTGGCCAACGCGCCGTTCATCAAGGTCGAAGCGACCAAGTTCACCGAAGTGGGCTACGTTGGCCGTGATGTCGAGTCGATCATCCGCGATCTGGCCGACGCCGCCCTGAAGATGCTCCGCGAGCAGGAAATCGTCCGCGTGCGCCACCGCGCCGAGGACGCCGCCGAAGATCGCATTCTCGACGCCCTGTTGCCGCAGGCGCGGGTCAGCAGCTTCAGCGAGGAAGCCCAGCAGTCCAGCAGCGACTCCAACACTCGCCAGCTGTTCCGCAAGCGTCTGCGCGAAGGCCAGCTGGACGACAAGGAAATCGAGATCGAAGTCGCCGAGAACATGGGCGTCGAGATCGCCGCGCCGCCCGGCATGGAAGAGATGACCAACCAGCTGCAGAGCCTGTTCGCCAACATGGGCAAGGGCAAGCGCAAGAGCCGCAAGTTGAAGGTCAAGGATGCCCTGAAGATGGTCCGCGACGAGGAAGCCGGCCGCCTGGTCAACGAGGAAGAGCTCAAGGCCAAGGCCCTGGAAGCGGTCGAACAGCACGGCATCGTGTTCATCGACGAGATCGACAAGGTGGCCAAGCGTGGCAACGTCGGCGGCGCCGATGTCTCCCGTGAAGGCGTGCAGCGCGACCTGCTGCCGCTGATCGAGGGCTGCACCGTCAACACCAAGCTGGGCATGGTCAAGACCGACCACATCCTGTTCATCGCCTCCGGCGCCTTCCACCTGAGCAAGCCGAGCGACCTGGTGCCCGAACTGCAGGGCCGCCTGCCGATCCGTGTCGAGCTCAAGGCGCTGACCCCGGAAGACTTCGAGCGCATCCTCAAGGAGCCGCACGCCTCGCTGACCGAACAGTACAGCGCCCTGCTCAAGACCGAGGGCCTGAACATCGAGTTCGCCGCCGACGGCATCAAGCGCCTGGCCGAGATCGCCTACCAGGTCAACGAAAAGACCGAGAACATCGGTGCCCGCCGCCTGCACACCCTGCTCGAGCGCCTGCTTGAAGAGGTGTCGTTCAGCGCCGGCGACCTGGCCAGCACGCATGACGAGACGCCGATCCACATCGACGCCGCCTACGTGAACAGCCACCTGGGCGAGCTGGCGCAGAACGAAGACCTGTCGCGTTACATCCTGTAAGACCGCATGGGGCCGCTGCGCGGCCCATTCGCGGCACGAGGCCGCTCCTACAGGGGGGGACTGCATTCTCCTTGTAGGAGCGGCCTTGTGCCGCGAAAGGGCTGCAAAGCAGCCCCCTTGCACAATCTCCTGAATCTCCCGAAGCTTGCACCATCAGCTCACCAGAGATTCCACCCATGGCCCGCCTCCCCACCGCCATCAACCTGCACAAAGCCTCCAAGACCCTCACCCTCACCTACGCCCCCGGCGAGGTCTACCAGCTGCCCGCCGAATTCCTGCGCGTGCACTCCCCCTCCGCCGAGGTCCAGGGTCACGGCAATCCCATCCTGCAGTTCGGCAAGATCAACGTCGGCCTCAGCGGCCTGGAACCGGCCGGTCAATATGCACTGAAACTGAGCTTCGACGACGGCCATGACTCCGGATTGTTCACCTGGGAGTACCTCGAGCAGCTGTGCCTGCGCCAGGAGCAGCTGTGGAGCGAATACCTCGACGAATTGCACAAGGCCGGCAAATCCCGCGACCCGTCCGAATCGGTAGTGAAATTGATGCTCTAGCTCAAGGCTCGCAAGCTTTAGAGCGCATTTTCTAATCTCATCTGCTTGAATGCCTTGATGACTGCCAAAGATTGGCTGTCTTGCGCATTACACGAAAGTCGGGTAACCAATGGAGCTGGCAAGTTCCCTGCATTGCCTTGATGGCAGGCAGGGCCAGGCCGGTATGTAGAGGTCGCGAGCGAAAGCAGGTTGTCTTCACACGCAGAAACCCACGCAGCTCATCATCGGCACGCATCCGGTCGCAGCACCGCTGTTCCTTATCACTGGTCACCCGAGTAGCAGTACCGGGCTGTCACAGCACGCCGGTACTCGTCTCAGGACAACGGAGCGTCGTAGATGAGTAACAAGAACAACGATGAGTTGCAGCGGCAGGCCTCGGAAAACACCCTGGGGCTGAACCCGGTCATCGGCATTCGCCGCAAGGATCTGCTGACATCGGCGCGCACAGTGTTGCGCCAGGCGGTACGCCAGCCCCTGCACAGCGCCAAGCACGTGGCGCATTTCGGCCTGGAGCTGAAGAACGTGCTGCTGGGCAAGTCGGCCCTGCAGCCCGAAGGCGACGACCGTCGCTTCGCCGACCCGGCATGGAGCAAGAACCCCCTGTACCGCCGCTACCTGCAGACCTACCTGGCCTGGCGCAAGGAGCTCAACGACTGGATCGGCGAAAGCGACCTGTCGCCCCAGGACATCAGCCGCGGGCAGTTCGTCATCAACCTGGTGACCGAGGCCATGGCCCCCACCAACACCCTCTCCAATCCCGCCGCGGTCAAGCGCTTCTTCGAGACCGGCGGCAAGAGCCTGCTCGACGGGTTGTCCAACCTGGCCAAGGACATCGTCAACAACGGCGGCATGCCCAGCCAGGTGAACATGGAGGCCTTCGAGGTCGGCAAGAACCTCGGCACCAGCGAAGGCTCGGTGGTGTACCGCAACGATGTGCTGGAGCTGATCCAGTACAGCCCCATCACCGAACAGGTGCACAGCCGTCCGCTGCTGGTGGTGCCGCCACAGATCAACAAGTTCTATGTGTTCGACCTGAGCCCGGAAAAGAGCCTGGCGCGCTTCTGCCTGCGCTCCCAGCAGCAGACCTTCATCGTCAGCTGGCGCAATCCGACCAAGGCCCAGCGCGAGTGGGGCCTGTCGACCTACATCGACGCGCTCAAGGAGGCGGTCGACGCGGTGCTGTCGATCACCGGCAGCAAGGACCTGAACATGCTCGGCGCCTGCTCCGGCGGCATCACCTGCACCGCGCTGGTGGGCCACTACGCCGCCCTCGGCGAGAAGAAGGTCAACGCCCTCACCCTGCTGGTGAGCGTGCTCGACACCACCGTCGACACCCAGGTCGCGCTTTTCGTCGACGAGCAGACCCTGGAAGCAGCCAAGCGCCACTCCTACCAGGCCGGGGTGCTCGAAGGCAGCGACATGGCCAAGGTGTTCGCCTGGATGCGCCCCAACGACCTGATCTGGAACTACTGGGTCAACAACTACCTGCTCGGCAACGAGCCGCCGGTGTTCGACATCCTGTTCTGGAACAACGACACCACCCGCCTACCGGCCGCCTTCCACGGCGACCTGATCGAAATGTTCAAGAACAACCCGCTGACCCGCTCCGACGCCCTCGAGGTATGCGGCACCGCCATCGACCTGAAGAAGGTCGACTGCGACATCTACAGCGTCGCCGGCACCGCCGACCACATCACCCCATGGCAGTCGTGCTACCGCTCGGCGCACCTGTTCGGCGGCAAGATCGAGTTCGTGTTGTCCAACAGCGGCCATATCCAGAGCATCCTCAACCCGCCCGGCAACCCCAAGGCGCGCTTCATGACCGGCGAGGACCGCCCGGACGACCCGGTGGCCTGGCAGGACAACGCCATCAAGCATGCCGACTCCTGGTGGCTGCACTGGCAGGCCTGGCTGGGCGAGCGCGCCGGCGAACTCAAGAAGGCGCCTACAAAGCTGGGTAACCGCACCTATACCGCAGGCGAGGCCGCACCGGGAACATACGTGCACGAGCGTTGAACCGAACCGCCGCGATGGGCTTGTCGGCGCATCGCGGCGCTACCTTCACCACAGAGTCACGCGCATGCCGCAACCGTACATTTTCAGGACCGTCGAACTGGACGATCAGTCCATCCGCACCGCGGTCCGGCCGGGCAAGCCACACCTGACACCGTTGTTGATCTTCAATGGCATCGGCGCCAACCTCGAGCTGGTGTTCCCGTTCATCGAGGCGCTGGACCCGGACCTGGAGGTCATCGCCTTCGACGTGCCCGGGGTCGGCGGCTCGTCGACGCCCCGCCACCCCTACCGCTTTCCCGGTCTGGCCAAGCTGACCGCGCGCATGCTCGACTACCTGGACTACGGCCAGGTCAATGTCATCGGCGTGTCCTGGGGCGGCGCCCTGGCCCAGCAGTTCGCCCACGACTACCCCGAGCGCTGCAAGAAGCTGGTGCTGGCCGCCACCGCCGCCGGCGCGGTGATGGTGCCGGGCAAGCCCAAGGTGCTGTGGATGATGGCCAGCCCACGGCGCTACGTGCAGCCCTCCCATGTGATCCGCATCGCCCCGCTGATCTATGGCGGCGGCTTCCGGCGCGACCCGGACCTGGCCATGCAGCATGCCTCGAAGGTCCGCTCGGGCGGCAAGCTGGGCTACTACTGGCAGCTGTTCGCCGGGCTCGGCTGGACCAGCATCCACTGGCTGCACAAGATCCACCAGCCCACCCTGGTGCTGGCCGGCGACGACGATCCGTTGATCCCCCTGATCAACATGCGCCTGCTGGCCTGGCGAATTCCCAATGCCCAGCTACACATAATCGACGACGGCCACCTGTTCCTGATTACCCGGGCCGAGGCCGTCGCGCCGATCATCATGAAATTCCTCGAGCAGGAACGCCAACGCGCGGTCATGCACCCCCGGCCCGCTGCGCGCACCTGATCCCGCTCCCATGGCCCCAGGAAAGCTGTCGTGGGAGCGGGCTTGCCCCGCGATCGGCCCGATTGCTAAACGATGGAGTGTTGGCATGAAAGACAAACCGGTGCCCGTCACCAGCATGAACGTGCAGAACGCCATCACCGGCCTGCGCGGTCGCGACCTGATCTCGACACTGCGCCAGGTCGGCAGGATCAGCCTGCGCAACCCGCTGCACACCGCCCATCACCTGCTGAGCCTCGGCGGCCAGCTGGGCCGCGTGCTGATCGGCGACAGTGCCTATCAGCCCCACCCCCGCGACACGCGCTTCAGCGACCCGACCTGGAGCCAGAACCCGTTGTACCGCCGCGGCCTGCAGGCCTACCTGGCCTGGCAGAAGCAGACCCGCCTGTGGATCGAGGAAAGCAGCCTGGCCGACGATGATCGCGCCCGGGCGCAATTCCTGTTCAACCTGGTCAGCGACGCCTTCGCCCCGAGCAACTCGCTGCTCAACCCGCTGGCGGTCAAGGAGCTGTTCAACACCGGCGGCCTGAGCCTGCTGCGCGGGGCCAGCCACCTGCTCGACGACCTGCGCCACAACGACGGCCTGCCGCGCCAGGTGGACGAACGCGCCTTCGAAGTCGGCGGCAACCTCGCCGCCAGCCCTGGTGCTGTGGTGTTTCGCAACGAGCTGCTGGAGCTGATCCAGTACAAGCCCATGAGCGAGAAACAGTACGCCCGGCCGCTGCTGGTCATACCGCCGCAGATCAACAAGTTCTACATCTTCGACCTGAGCCCGACCAACAGCTTCGTCCAGTACATGCTCAAGCAGGGCCTGCAGGTGTTCATGGTCAGCTGGCGCAACCCCGATCCGCGTCACCGCGAGTGGGGCCTGTCCAGTTACGTACAGGCCGTGGAGGAAGCGCTCAACGCCTGTCGCAGCATCAGCGGCAACCGCGATCCCAACCTGATGGGTGCCTGTGCCGGCGGCCTGACCATGGCCGCGTTGCAGGGCCACCTGCAGGCCAAGAAGCAGCTGCGCAAGGTGCGTAGCGCCACCTACCTGGTGAGCCTGCTCGACAGCCAGTTCGACAGCCCCGCCAGCCTGTTCGCCGACGAGCAGACCATCGAGGCGGCCAAGCGCCGCTCGTACCAGCGCGGCGTGCTAGATGGCGGCGAAGTGGCGCGCATCTTCGCCTGGATGCGCCCCAACGACCTGATCTGGAACTACTGGGTCAACAACTACCTGATGGGCAAGACCCCGCCGGCGTTCGACATCCTCTACTGGAACGCCGACAACACCCGCCTGCCCGCCGCCCTGCACGGCGACCTGCTGGACTTCTTCAAGCTCAACCCGCTGACCTTCCCCGAAGGGCTGGAGGTGTGCGGCACGCCGATCGACCTCAAGCAGGTCGGGCTGGACAGCTTCACCGTGGCCGGCAGCAACGACCACATCACCCCGTGGGACGCGGTCTACCGCTCGGCCCTGCTGCTCGGCGGCGATCGGCGTTTCATCCTGGCCAACAGCGGCCATATCCAGAGCATCATCAACCCGCCCGGCAACCCCAAGGCCTACTACCTGGAAAACCCCAAGCTCTCCAGCGACCCGCGGGCCTGGTTCCACGATGCCCAACGCCGCGACGGCAGCTGGTGGCCGCTGTGGCTGGAATGGATCAGCGAGCGCTCCGGCACGCTGAAGGCGCCCCGCGAGGAACTGGGCAACGCCACCTACCCAGCGCTGGGCCCCGCGCCGGGCAGCTACGTATTGGCGCGCTGACCGGATGAAGACCCGCGACCGTATCCTCGAATGTGCCTTGCAGCTGTTCAACCGCCAGGGCGAGCCGAACGTCTCGACCCTGGAGATCGCCAACGAACTGGGGATCAGCCCCGGCAACCTGTACTACCACTTCCACGGCAAGGAGCCGCTGGTGATCGGCCTGTTCGAACGCTTCGAAGAGGCGTTGATGCCACTGCTCGATCCGCCCCTGGACGTGCGCCTGGACGCCGAGGACTACTGGCTGTTCCTGCACCTGATCGTCGAGCGCATGGCCCAGTACCGCTTCCTGTTCCAGGACCTGTCCAACCTCACCGGGCGCCTGCCCAAACTGGCGCGGGGCATGCGCAGCCTGATCAACGCCCTGAAGCGCACACTGGCCGCATTGCTGGCCAGCCTGAAGGGGCAGGGCCAGGTGACCAGTGAAACCCAGGCGCTGGGGCAACTGGTCGAGCAGATCACCCTGACCCTGATGTGCTCGCTGGACTACCAGCGGGTCCTGGGGCGCGAGGGCGACGTGGGGGTGGTGGTGTACCAGGTGATGATGCTGGTGGCGCCGCATCTGCAGGCACCGGCACGCAGGGCGGCGGAGCAGTTGGCGATGCGGTATCTGGAGGGGTAGCCGCGTCAGATCAGCGTTGAAGCTTTCGCGGGTGAACCCGCTCCCACAGGATTGTGAAAAACCTGTGGGAGCGGGTTCACCCGCGAAATGGGCGACGCGGTGTCAGGCCTGGGTGGCCGCGTTCACCGGTGCCGACGGCGTGCTGCTGGCCGGGGCCGCGCTCGGGGCCGGAGCCGCGGTGGCGGCAGGTGCCGGAGCAGCCGGCTTGGCTGCCGCCGGCTTGGCCGGGGCGGCTTTTTTCACAGCCGGTTTCTTGGCCGCAGCGGGTTTGGCCGCTGGCTTGGCTGCCGCTGGCTTGGCTGCCGGTTTGGCCGCCGCGGTTTTCGCCGCAGGCTTGGCCGCCGGTTTTGCCGCAGCGGTCTTGGCCGCAGGCTTGGCTGCCGCCTTGGCCAGGGGCTTGGCCGCGGTCTTGCCGGCATTGGCCTTGGAGATCGGGGTCACCGACGCGCCGGTCAGCTTCTCGATCTGCTTGGTCAGCGAGTCGACCTGCTGGTGCAGGGCCTTGATCTCATTGCGGCTGGGCACGCCCAGGCGCGAGATGGCGCTGTTCAGGCGCTTGTCGAAGGCCTCTTCCAGCTCGCTCCACTTGCCCAGCGCACGGTCCTTCACGCCCGACACCCGCGAGTTGGTCGACGACTTGGCGCTTTCGGCCACGTCTTCTGCGGTTTTCTTCGCCTGTTTCTCGGCCTTTTCGCCATCCTTCACCAGCGAATCGAACAGCTTCGGACCATCCTGGTCGACCTTGGAGTAGATACCCAGGCCAGCCAACCAGATCTTGCGGGAGTACTTCTCGATTCCGCCGATCCAGGAGCTGCCTTCTTTCTCGGTGTTCTTCTTGCCAGCCATCCTGCTCTCCTTATGGTTTGTGCGCGACGCGCTCGAGCAGCTCGTGCAGCTGTTCAAGCTTGATGGACAACGCCTCAACGTCATGTTTAGACGGAATGCCGAGGCGATTCAAGGCGCGACCGACACGGGCGTCGAAGGCTTTCTCGATTTTGTCCAGTTGGACCTCGACCTTGCCGCGTACCCGGCTGACTTCCTGGGTGGCTTCGTCAAGATGGCCGTTGGCCGCCTCGAGCTCCTTGCCCAGGCGCTTCTTGCCGCGTTTCTCGACGCCTTCGCCGGCCTTCACCAGCTCCTTGAAGTAGTCGGAACCTTCCTGGCCGACGCGGGCGTAGGCACCGATGCCCGCCAGCCAGATCTTGCGGGCGTAGCCGCGCACCTCGCCCAGGGTACTGCCTTGGGCGTCGTCTTTCTGCTTGAGATTCACTTTGGCCATGCTCTGCACCTCATGCTCGTTCAAGGGAGGGAGGAACTGCCCTGGGAGGCAGGGCTTGAGCGTGAAGGTAGGCGGAAAAATTAGAATCCTCACCCTAAGGTGAGGTCATGCAGCGTTTAGTTTGCGTGGGAGCGGGCTTGCCCCGCGATAGCGATTGCCCGGGCTGGCGCCATCGCGGGGCAAGCCCGCTCCCACAATAACTGCTCCCACAAGGTCCGCTCCCGCAAACAGCAAGGAGCGCGCAGTGTCAGGCCAGCGCCTTGTCCAGCGCCCGCTCGATCTCGCCCTTGATGCTGCCACTCATCATCGACAGCATCATGCCCAACTTCAGCTCGACGCGGATGGTGTCCTCGCCAATGTGCACGCTGCCGTTGGCGCCGCTGCGCGTCACATCGACGCGGTCGCCGTTCCAGGTGGCCTTGAGGTCGTATTCGCGGGTCAGCTTGTCGACCAGCGCCTCGGCCTTGGCACGGGCGGCATCACGGCCGAGGGAGTGTTTGCGTTCGACGCTGATCTGGGTCATGCGGGTGTTCCTGGATATGAAGACATAATCACCATTATGCCCGCCCCCTCTGCATGACACACCCCGCCAAGACAAATCCGCCCGCAGCCCCTAGAATGGCCGTAATTTTTTTCTGGTGAAGCGATATGACCGACCAGCGCAAAGGCGACCACGCCGAACCCACTACTCACTTCGGCTACCAGGACGTGCCCGAGAGCCAGAAGGCGAAGAAAGTCGCCGAGGTGTTCCATTCGGTGGCCGCCAAGTACGACCTGATGAACGACGTGCTGTCCGGCGGCATGCACCGCCTGTGGAAGCGCTTCACCATCGAGCTGTCCGGCGTGCGCAGCGGCAATCGGGTGCTGGACATCGCCGGTGGCACCGGCGACCTGGCCGCCAAGTTCTCGCGCCTGGTCGGCCCGACCGGCCAGGTGGTGCTTGCCGACATCAACGACTCGATGCTCAAGGTCGGCCGTGACCGCCTGCTTGATCGCGGCGTGGCCGGCAACATCGAGTTCGTCCAGGCCGACGCCGAGAAGCTGCCGTTCCCGGACAACCACTTCGACTGCGTGACCATCGCCTTCGGCCTGCGCAACGTGACCCACAAGGACCAAGCCATCCGCTCCATGCTGCGGGTGCTCAAGCCCGGTGGCCGCCTGTTGATCCTGGAGTTCTCCAAGCCGACCAACAAGCTGATGTCCAAGGCCTACGACGCCTACTCGTTCGCCTTCATGCCGCTGGCCGGCAAGCTGATCACCAACGACTCGGAAAGCTACCGCTACCTGGCCGAATCGATCCGCATGCACCCCGACCAGGAAACCCTCAAGAGCATGATGGTCGAGGCCGGCTTCGACCGCGTCACCTACCACAACATGACCAGCGGCATCGTCGCCGTGCACCGGGGGATCAAGCCCTGATGCTCCTGGCCGGCCTGCTCGCCAGCGCCGAGCACGGGCTCAACCGTGTCCTGCGCCTGGACAGCACCGCCCTCCCGCGCCTGGCGGCGTTGGAAGGGCGGGTGATCGAGATCGACTGCGTGCAGCCGGCCCTGAAGCTGTTCGTGCTGCCCGACGAGGAAGGCCTGATGCTCGCCGCCCACTGGGAGAGCGAGGTCGACTGCACGCTGCGCGCCCCCGCCGGGCGCCTGGCGCAGCTGGCCCTGGCCAAGGACAAGACCGCCGTGTTGCACAGCCCCCAGGTCGAACTGCATGGCGACAGCGCCGTGCTGCTCGACCTGTTCGGCATCCTGCAGGACCTGCAACTGGACTGGGAATACGAGCTGCAGCGCTGGCTGGGCCCGGTGCCCACCGCGCTGATCGCCGGCCACCTGCGCCTGCGCGCGCGCTGGACCCGCCAGGGCCTGGCGCGCTTCGGCGAGAACCTCTCCGAGTACCTGGCCGAGGAATCCCGTACCCTGGTCGGCAAACGCGAAGCCGAAGCGGCGTTCAGCGAACTCGATGCGCTGAAGGTCGACATCGAACGTCTCGAGGCGCGCCTGCGTCGCCTCGCCCACACTCTTGATACCAGCGATAACGCATGAAGCTGCTCGCCGTCCGCCGTCTGTTGCGCATCCAGCGCGTCGTGATCCGCTACCGCCTCGATGACCTGCTGTTCGAACAGCCCCTGCTGCCCTGGTGGCTGGCCAGCCTGCGCCTGCTGATGCCCTGGCGCTGGCTGCCGCGCAAGCCCCTGGAGCTGAGCCGCGGCGCGCGCCTGCGCCTGGCGCTGCAGGACCTGGGACCGATCTTCATCAAGTTCGGCCAGTTGCTCTCCACCCGCCGCGACCTGCTGCCCACCGACATCGCCGACGAGCTGATGCTGCTGCAGGACCGGGTGCCGCCGTTCGACCCGCAGCACGCCGTGGCGCTGATCGAGGAACAGCTCGGAGCGAAGGTGGGTGAGGTGTTCAGCCGCTTCGACGTCGAGCCGCTGGCCTCGGCCTCGGTGGCCCAGGTTCACGCCGCGCGCCTGAAGAGCGGCGAGGAAGTGGTGGTCAAGGTGGTGCGCCCGGGCCTCAAGCCGATCATCGCCCAGGACCTGGCCTGGCTGTTCCTGATCGCCAAGGCCGCCGAACGCGCCTCGGCCGACGCCCGCCGCCTGCATCCGGTGGAGATCGTCGGTGACTACGAAAAGACCATCTACGACGAGCTCGACCTGCTGCGCGAGGCGGCCAACGCCAGCCAGCTGCGGCGCAACTTCGAAGGCTCCGAGCTGATGTACGTGCCGCAAGTGTACTGGGACTTCTGCCGGCCCAAGGTGCTGGTGATGGAGCGCATCTATGGCGTGCCGGTCACCGACATGGCCACCCTGGCCGACCAGCGCACCGACATGAAGATGCTCGCCGAGCGCGGCGTCGAGGTGTTCTTCACCCAGGTGTTCCGCGACAGCTTCTTCCATGCCGACATGCACCCGGGCAACATCTTCGTCAGCACAGTCAAGCCGTGGAGCCCGCAGTACATTGCCATCGACTGCGGCATCGTCGGCAGCCTCACCTCCGAGGACCAGGACTACCTCGCCCGCAACCTGATCGCCTTCTTCAAGCGCGACTACCGCCGCGTGGCCCAGCTACACATCGATTCGGGCTGGGTGCCGGCGCAGACCAAGGTCAACGAGTTCGAGGCGGCGATCCGCACCGTGTGCGAGCCGATCTTCGAAAAACCCTTGAAGGACATCTCCTTCGGCCAGGTGCTGATGCGCCTGTTCCAGACCGCCCGGCGCTTCAACATGGAAGTCCAGCCGCAGCTGGTGCTGCTGCAGAAGACCCTGCTCAACATCGAAGGCCTGGGCCGCCAGCTGTACCCCGACCTCGACCTGTGGAGCACCGCCAAGCCGTTCCTCGAGCGCTGGATGCGCGAGCGCATGAGCCCGAAGGCGGTGATCGGCAACCTGTACAGCCAGGCAGAGCAGTTGCCGCACCTGGCCGACATGACCCGCGACCTGCTCGAGCGCCTGTCGCAACCGCACCTGCACGACGCGCAATTGCCCGAGCGGCGCCGCGCCGGCGACAACTGGGCGCTGCGCCTGCTCGGCGCCGGCCTGCTCGGTGGCGGCGCCACCCTGGCGGCCGGTGCCGTCAGCCTCAGCGCCCCGGCCGCCTGGCCGGCGTGGCTGATGCTGGCCGCCGGCCTGTACCTGATCGTGCGCCGATAGCCAGCCGCGCCGCCGGCTGGCACACTAGCGCAAAGGGGCCCGGTACGGGAGCGGGCCCGGTTTGGAGTCGACGATGAAAGACTGGCTGGACGAGATCAAGTGGAACAGCGATGGCCTGGTGCCGGCGATCGCCCAGGACCACAAGACCGGGCGCGTGCTGATGATGGCCTGGATGAACCGTGAATCCCTCGCCCTGACCGCCGCCGAGCATCGCGCCATCTACTGGTCGCGCTCACGGGGCAAGCTGTGGCGCAAGGGTGAAGAGTCGGGCCATGTGCAGAAGCTTCACGAAATGCGCCTGGACTGCGACGCCGACGTGATCATCCTGATGGTCGAGCAACTGGGCCATATCGCCTGCCATACCGGCCGCGAAAGCTGCTTCTACCGCGTCTTCGAGGACGGCCAGTGGAAAACCGTCGACCCGGTCCTGAAGGATCCGGACGCCATCTACAGCGCAGGACACTGACATGAGCGACACCCTGAACCGCCTCGCCGAGGTGCTGGAGGAACGCAAGCACGCGGCGCCGGACAGCAGCTACGTGGCCAGCCTGCATCACAAGGGCCTGAACAAGATCCTCGAGAAGCTCGGCGAAGAGTCCATCGAGACCATCATCGCCGCCAAGGATGCCGCCGCCAGCAAGGATTACAGCGATGTCATCTATGAAACCGCAGACCTGTGGTTTCATAGCCTGGTCATGCTCAGCGCGCTGGGCCAGCATCCGCAGGCGGTGCTTGATGAGCTGGAGCGTCGGTTCGGGTTGTCCGGGCATGACGAGAAGGCTGCGCGTCAGCCTTCTGCCTGAATAATTGCGGGGGCGCGTTGCGCCCCTTTCGCGGCGCAAGGCCGCTCCTACAGGGGCCCGCGTCGCCTGACAGATTCGCAATACCCTGTGTAGGAGCGGCCTTGTGCCGCGAAAGGGCTGCAACGCAGCCCCAGGGTCCGAAAGACAGACACACATTTTCAGGAGCTTGAAATGGGCATTTTTGACTGGAAACACTGGATCGTCCTGCTGGTCGTCGTGGTGCTGGTGTTCGGCACCAAGAAACTGAAGAACTTCGGCAGCGACCTGGGCGAATCGATCAAGGGCTTCCGCAAGGCCATGAACGAAGAAGAAACCAAACCCGCCGAGCAGACCCCGCCGCCGGCGCAACCGGTTCCGCCGGTACAGAACACCGCGCAGCAGGCCCAGGGCCACACCATCGAGGGCCAGGCCCAGCCGGTCCAAGAGCCACAGCGGAAAGACTGACCCATGTTCGGCATCAGTTTCAGCGAGCTGCTGCTCGTCGGCCTGGTCGCCCTGCTGGTGCTCGGCCCCGAGCGCCTGCCGGGGGCCGCGCGCACCGCGGGCCTGTGGATCGGCCGCCTCAAGCGCAGCTTCAACGCGATCAAGATGGAGGTCGAGCGCGAGATCGGCGCCGACGACATCCGCCGCCAGTTGCACAACGAGCATATCCTGCAGATGGAGCAGGAGGCCAAACGCATCCTCAATCCGCTGACACCACCGGCGCAGCCGCCGGCCAGCGCTGAAACGCCCGCCACACCCGCCGTCGAAGCCGCCCCCGCGCAGCCGACCGCGACGCCACCCTCCGAGCCGCCCCAACCGCCACGAGCCCCATGAGCGAGAATCCGGAACATGACCAGCCGATGCCGCTGGTTTCGCACCTGACCGAACTGCGCACCCGCCTGCTGCGCTGCGTCGCCGCCATCTTCCTGATCTTCGCCGGGCTGTTCTCCTTCGCCCAGCAGATCTACACCCTGGTCTCGGCGCCGCTGCGCGCGCACCTGCCGGCCAACGCGACGATGATCGCCACCGACGTGGCCTCGCCGTTCCTCACGCCGTTCAAGCTGACCATGATCGTCTCGCTGTTCCTGGCGATCCCGTTCATCCTGCAGCAGATCTGGGGGTTCATCGCCCCGGGCCTGTACCGCCATGAAAAGCGCATCGCCATCCCGCTACTGGTATCGAGCATCTTCCTGTTCTATGCCGGCATGGCCTTCGCCTACTTCCTGGTGTTCCCGCTGATCTTCGGCTTCTTCGCCAGCGCCACCCCCGAGGGCGTGTCGATGATGACCGACATTTCCAGCTACCTCGACTTCGTCATGACCCTGTTCTTCGCCTTCGGCGTCGCCTTCGAGATCCCGGTGGCGGTGGTGCTGCTGGTGTGGATCGGCGTGGTCGACGTGCAGTACCTGAAGAAAATCCGCCCATACGTGATCATCGGCTGCTTCGTGGTCGGCATGATCCTCACCCCGCCGGATATCTTCTCCCAGACCCTGCTGGCCGTGCCCATGTGGCTGCTGTTCGAGGTCGGTGTGCTGTGCGGCAGCCTGATCCGCAAGCGCAGCCACGAGCCGGACGCAGCGAACAACGACCACAACGACCAGCCGCCTGCGACCCAACCGTGAACCTGTTGCTTCTTGAAGAGGCCGACTTCGTGTCGGCCGACCGTGTCGTCCTGGCTGATCGCCGCTTCACCCACATGCAGGAGATCCACCGCGTGGCGGTGGGCGACAGCCTGCGCGTCGGGCGCATCGGCGACCTGATGGGCAAGGCCGAGGTCATCCGCCTCGAAGGCCATGAAGCCGAACTGCGGGTGGCCTTCGACCAGCCACCGCCGGCCAAGCTGCCACTGACCCTGGTGCTGGCCGTGCCGCGGCCGAAGATGCTGCGCCGGCTGTTCCAGACGGTCGCCACCCTGGGCGTGCCGCGGCTGATCCTGGTCAACAGCTACAAGGTTGAAAAGAGTTTCTGGCAGACCCCATTCCTCCAGCCTGAAACCATCCGCGAAAACCTCATTCTCGGCCTGGAGCAGGCCCGCGACACGGTGCTGCCGGAAGTGATCATCGAGAAGCGCTTCAAGCCCTTCGTCGAAGACCGCCTGCCCGCCATCGCCGAAGGCTCCCTGGGCCTGGTCGGCCACCCCGGCCCCTACCCTGCCTGCCCACGCGCCGTGGAAGGCCCGGTAACCCTGGCGATCGGCCCCGAAGGCGGCTGGATTCCCTACGAGATCGAGTTGCTCGGCAAGGCCGGACTGGCCCCGGTGCAACTGGGCGACCGCATCCTGCGGGTGGAAACGGCGGTCACTGCCCTGCTTTCGCGAATTTTCTGACAGCAGGGTCAGGTTTTCACCATCAAGTTTCCCCGCCCCCCGCCGATGGCCTGTGCAACAGAACAATAATCCGCACTGCCACGCGCCGGGGAGTCGTCTATGTACCGTTGGTTTGCCCAGTCACTGGGAAATGTAAGCGTCAATCGCAAGTTGGGGATCGGCTTCGGCCTGGTGCTGCTGCTCACCCTCGGCATCACCTTCACCGGCTGGCTGGGCATCGACAGCGTCACCAGCCGGGGCGACAAGCTCGGCAACATCTCGGTCATCCACCAGTACACCCAGGACCTGCGCCTGGCCCGCCTGGGCTATGAGCGTAACCGTGACGACGCCGCCGTGGCGGAACTGGAAAAGGCCCTGGCCAATCTCGAGCGCCAGGTACAGTTCATGCTCGGTCAGATCGAGCTCCCCGCCGACCGCCAGCGCCTGGACAAGCAGCAGGACGCCGTGCGCCAGTACCAGCAGGCCTTTGCCGAACTCAAGCAGGCCGGCCAGCGCCGCGAGGCCAGCCGCGCCACCCTGGGCGACAGCGCCGACAAGGCCGCCGAGCTGATCGGCAAGGTCCAGCAGCGCCTGCTGCAGGGCGGTGATATCCAGCAGTACCAGGAAGTGGTGCAGGTCGCCGCCCTGTTGCAGCAGGCACGCTTCCAGGTGCGCGGCTACACCTACAGCGGCAAGGCCGAGTTCCAGCAGACCGCCCTCGGCGCCATCGACCAGGCCATGACCGTGCTCAAGGCGCTGCCGGGCAAGCTTGCGGCCGAGTTCGCCGCCAGCCTCGACGACGCCGCCAGCGCACTGGCCGCGTACCGCGACGCGGTAAACCAGTTCGGCAACGCCCAGGCCGCCAGCGAGCAGGCGTTGACGCGCATGTCGGCGCAAGGCCAGCTGCTGCTGGTCACCAGCCAGGAAATGAGCGTTTCACAAACCACCGTGCGCGACCAGGGCACCCAGCAGGCCAAGACCCTGCTGGCCGGCGCCACCGCCCTGGCCCTGCTGCTGGGGGTGCTGGCCGCCTTCGCCATCACCCGGCAGATCATCGTGCCACTGCGCCAGACCCTCGCCGCCGCCGAACGCGTAGCCGGCGGCGACCTGCGCCAGGACCTCAAGGCCGATCGACGCGACGAACTGGGGCAATTGCAGGCCAGCATGCAACGCATGACCCAGGCCCTGCGCGAGCTGATCGGCGGCATCGGCGACGGCGTGACGCAGATCGCCAGCGCCGCCGAGGAACTGTCGGCGGTCACCGAGCAGACCAGCGCCGGGGTCAACAACCAGAAGGTCGAGACCGACCAGGTCGCCACCGCCATGAACGAGATGGCCGCCACCGTGCAGGAAGTGGCACGCAACGCCGAGCAGGCCTCGGAGGCGGCGCTGATGGCCGACCAGCAGGCCCGTGAGGGCGACAAGGTGGTGGGCGAGGCGATCAGCCAGATCGAGCGCCTGGCCGGCGAGGTGGTCAACTCCAGCGAGGCGATGAGCCAGCTCAAGGCCGAGAGTGACAAGATCGGCAGCGTGCTCGATGTGATCAAGTCGGTGGCCCAGCAGACCAACCTGCTGGCGCTCAACGCCGCCATCGAGGCCGCCCGCGCCGGCGAGGCAGGCCGTGGTTTCGCCGTGGTCGCCGACGAGGTTCGCAGCCTGGCCCAGCGCACCCAGCAGTCCACCGAGGAAATCGAGGAACTGATCGCCAGCCTGCAGACCGGCACCGAGCGCGTGGCCAGCGTCATGGACAGCAGCCGCGCCCTGACCGACAGCAGCGTCGAGCTGACCCGTCGCGCCGGCGACTCGCTGGGCACCATCACCCGCACCGTGTCGTCGATCCAGTCGATGAACCAGCAGATCGCCACCGCCGCCGAGCAGCAGAGCGCTGTGGCCGAAGAGATCAACCGCAGCGTGATGAACGTGCGCGACATCTCCGACCAGACCTCGGCGGCGAGCGAGGAGACCGCCAGCTCCAGCGTCGAGCTGGCCCGTCTGGGGACGCATCTGCAAGCTCTGGTCGGACGTTTCAGGCTCTAATTCGCGGCTTGCGGGCTGTAGGCCTTGCCCTTCAGCCTGTAGCGAATTTTCCTACTCGATTTGCAGGTCCAGTCCGACGGACTCCCGGCCGATGAGCAAGGGCCATGGCGGCATTCTGCCGCCATGGCCTTCTCTCAATTGGACGGAGACCTGCCATGTTCGGATACCTTGACCGCCACCTCGGCAACCTCGGCGTCGGGCTCAAGCTCGCCCTGGGTTTCGCCGTGGTGCTGATGCTCACCCTGGCCACCACCCTCAGCGGCTGGAGCGCCCTGGACGGCGCCATCGAGCGCTCGGAGCAGCTTGGCGACATCGGCCAACTCAACGACCTGACCCGCGACCTTCGCGCCGAGCGCATCACCTACCGGGTGCTCGCCGACGACGTCAGCAGGACCCGCATCGCGACCATCCTGGAACAGTTGCACGACCGCCTGACCCTGCTGCAGCAACGCAGCGGCGTCGATTCGTCGCGACAGATGCTGAACCAGAAACTGCAGTTGCTGCAGCGCCTGAAGGCCGACTTCGCCACCCTGCAAGGCACCGTGGACAGCCGCGAAGGCTTGCGTGTGGCGATGCAGGCGCAAGCAGGCGTGCTCGAAGCCGTGATCGACGAGCTGCAGACCCAGGCCTTGCTGAAGCTGCCGGGCGACGGCCGGCAGGGTAGCGTGGTCGGCCTCATGGATACCCTGGGCCGCCATATCGAGTCCGCCAGCCAGCAAAGCCTGGTACCGGCCTATGCCTTCTCGCCCCGGGACAACTTCGCCAGCATGGGCGATACCGCGCTGCAGGCAGCGAACAGCAGCCTCGGCCAATTGCTGCGGGCCATCGCCCCACTGGAACTGCCCGGCACATTGACCCAACGCCCGCAGGTCGAGCTGGACCGCTACCGCGACGTCTTGCGCCAATACCGCGAGGCCGCGCTCAAGGTCGAGCAGTTGCAGGACGGCATGGAGAAGATGGGCGACGAGCTGCAAACCGTGAGCCGCGAACTGAGCGAACGCAAGGTCGAGCAGCGCGACAACGAGGCCCTGGCCGACCGCTCGCTGCTGACCAGCGTGGCCGTGCTGGCGCTGGTGTTCGGCGTCCTCGCCGCCTGGCTGATCACCCGACAGGTTACCCAACCCCTGCGCCAGGTGCTGGCCCAGGCGGAGCGCATTGCCCGTGGCGACCTCAGCCAAGTACAGACGGTGCAGCGCCGCGACGAGATGGGCCAGTTGCAGACGAGCATGCGCGAGATGACCTTGAGCCTGCGCGAGCTGCTCGGCGGCATCGACCAGGGCGTCGGTCACCTGTCCCGGGCCGCGACGGTGCTGGCCGGCGCCAGCGTGGACACCCGCGAGCGCATTGGCCAGCAACAAGAGGAGACCGACCAGGTGGCCACCGCCATGAACCAGATGAGCGCCACGGTGCAGGAGGTCGCGCAGAACGCCGAGCAGGCCTCGCAGGCGGCCACCGCCGCCGACCGTCAGGCACAGCTGGGTGACGAGGTGGTGGCCGAGGCGATTGCCCGCATCGAGCAGTTGGCCGGGCAGATGGACCACTGCCTGACGGCCATGGGTCACCTGGCCGGTGAAAGCCAGCGCATCGGTTCGATTCTCGATGTGATCAAGTCGGTATCCGAGCAGACCAACCTGCTGGCGCTTAACGCCGCCATCGAGGCCGCCCGGGCCGGCGAGGCCGGGCGCGGTTTCGCCGTGGTGGCCGACGAGGTGCGCGGCCTGGCCCAGCGCACGCAGCAGTCGACCGAGGAAATCGAACTGCTGATCGACAACCTGCACCGTGGCACCGACGAGGTGACCGGCCTGTTGGACGACAGCAAGCGCCTGACCGGGCAAAGCGTCGAACTCAGCCGCAAGGCCGGCGCCGCGTTGGGGCAGATTACCGAGACGGTGTCGACGATCCAGGGCATGAACCAGCAGATTGCCACGGCCAGCGAGCAGCAAAGCGTGGTGGCCGAGCAGATCAACCGTAGCGTGATCAATGTGCGGGATGTTTCGGAGCAGACGCGGGCGGCCAGTGAACAGACGGCGGTTTCGAGTGGGGAGTTGGAGCAGTTGGGGCAGCAGTTACGGGGCATGGTGGGACGGTTCAATCTCTAAGCCTTGCAGGCGTGCCCAGATCGCCAGGACCTGAAACCAGACCGACGGCTTTGGCTTTGGCTTTGGCTTTGGCGATCAGAAGATTAACACCGCAGCTCACTAGCGACAGCTGCGCCATCCCAGGCGCCGCCCGTAACTTCGCGACTTCAGGAGGCCGAACGCAGGTCTTGCGGAGGGAGGTGACGGGCATGGATGCCCGTCAAGCGCTGCGCCCCAGGATGGGGCGTTCAGCGCGGTCCTCCCGGGAGCAAGGCCGGAGTGAGGGAACCCGGAGCGAAGCGGAGGGCCGGATGAATGGAGCGAGGATTTTTTGGTTCCTTTTTGATCCTTCAAAAAGGAACTCGCCGTAAGGGCGAAAAGGTGACTATGCGTCGACATCGAAAATGAATGCACTTACAACCATTAAAACCAGCGCCGACCGACTTTGACTTTGACTTTGACTTTGACTTTGACTTTGACTTTGACTTTTAAAGCATGTGTTTTGAAAGCTATATGCGCATTCATTCGCGATGGTGACGCGAAGTCACCTTTCCGCCCTTACGGCGGGTAACTTTTTGAAGGATC